>NZ_BADI01000059.1:0-26238 GCF_000333555.1 Herbaspirillum sp. B65
GTAATTTGGCGATTTTCTCTCGTATCGCTCGTACTGAATCGGACTCAAACATCCTTGCCACCTGGGCTGCCGATGACACACTGCGGGCTATTTCACTCAGCCCATGAAACTGTTGGAACGGGAAAGCCGCAGCCTCACACTGTGCGCGAAGCCTCTCTACCGCGCTGTTATTGGCGAACCCACATCGTGGTGATGGAATTCGGCGCCAAGATCGCCGAAGGCACACCGCAAGAGATCCAGCGGCATCCTGCCGTGATCGAAGCCTACCTGGGTGGAATCGAATGAGCGAACTGGTACTGGAAGTGGCGCAACTGTGCGCCAGCTATGGCAAGGTGCAGGCGCTGCACCACATCGACCTCAAGCTCGAACGGGGCAGCATCGCGACCGTGATCGGGCCCAACGGTGCCGGCAAGTCGACCCTGCTCAACGCCATCATGGGGGTGCTGCCGGCACAGGGTTCGGTGCGTTACCAAGGGCAGGCCGTGGAACGCTGGAGCCTGGAACAGCGCGTGATGGCCGGCATCGCCCTGGTGCCGGAACGGCGCGAACTGTTTTCCAGCATGAGTGTGGAAGACAACCTCCTGCTGGGGGGATTCCGTCGCCTGCGGCTGCGCCAGGCGCAACCGCTGGACCAGCTAGCGACCGTCTTCGAACTGTTCCCGCGCCTGAAGGAGCGGCGCAGCCAGCAGGCCGGCACGCTCTCCGGCGGCGAGCGCCAGATGCTGGCCATCGGCCGCGCCATGATGGCCAAGCCGGAACTGCTGATGCTGGACGAACCCAGCCTGGGCCTGGCGCCGCGCATCGTCAAGGAAATCCTGCAAATCGTTTCCGAACTGCGCACGGCCGGCATCTCGGTGCTGCTGGTGGAACAGAATGCGCGCGCGGCCTTGCAGACCGCCGACTATGGTTATGTGCTGGAACTGGGCAAGGTCACCATGCAGGGCGAGTCGGCCAGACTGGCCGGTGATGCGCAAGTGATCCAGGCCTACCTGGGCTTTGGCAAGAAGGCCGAAGTGGAGGCGGCGGTGGTTTCCTGAACGGTGACGCTTTCTGCACCACGGTATGCAAAAACAACATAAGAATGCGCTGCGAAAGGAATGACGATGAGCTATACCCCTCCCCTGCGCGAGTTTGCCTTCGTGCTCGATGAAGTGCTGCAGGCACCGCAAGTCTTGCGCGCCCTGCCGGCGCACGCCGAACTCGATGGCGAACTGATGATGCAGGTGCTGGAAGAAGCCGGCCGCTTCGCCGCCAACGTGGTGGCGCCGTTGAACGCCATTGGCGACCGCGAAGGCTGCCGTCTGGAGCATGGCGCAGTGAGCACTCCGCCCGGCTTCGCCCGCGCCTATGCGCAATTCTGCGAAGGCGGCTGGCCGGCCCTGGCCTGCGCGCCCGAGCATGGCGGACAAGGCTTGCCGCACGTGCTCGATTGCGCGCTCTATGAAATGCTCAGTGCCGCCAACCACGGCTGGACCATGTATCCGGGCCTCTTGCATGGCGCCTATGCCTGCCTGGCCACGCATGGCTCGCCGCAACTGCAGGCGCGCTACCTGGAGCAGATCGCCAGTGGCCAATGGCTGGCCACCATGTGCCTGACCGAAGCCCAGGCCGGCAGCGACCTGGGCCAATTGCGCACGCGTGCCGTGCCGCAGGAGGATGGCAGCTATCGCATCACGGGCGACAAGATCTTCATCTCCGGGGGCGAGCACGACCTGACCGACAACATCGTGCACCTGGTACTGGCGCGCCTGCCCGATGCGCTGCCGGGCAGCAAGGGCCTGTCGCTGTTGCTGGCGCCGCGCGTACTGCCCGACGGCAGCCGTAACGGCGTGCATTGCACCGGCATCGAACACAAGATGGGCATCCACGGCAGCGCCACCTGCAGCCTGCATTTCGAGCAGGCGCAGGGGTGGCTGGTGGGCGAACCGGGGCGCGGCTTGGCGGCCATGTTCGTGATGATGAATGCGGCGCGCCTGCACGTGGGTGCGCAGGGATTGGGACTGGCGGAAGCGGCCTGGCAACGCGCCTCGGCCTACGCCCGCGAGCGCCGGCAATCGCGGGCGCCGGGCGGTACCGGAAGCGACCTGATCGTGCGTCATCCGGCCGTGCAAAAACTCTTGATGGAACAGCGCTGCCGCATCGAGGGGGCGCGCATGTTGACCTGCTGGGCCGGTCTGCTGCTGGACCTGGCCGAACACGATACGGATGCGGCCATGCGCCGGGTACATCATGAACGGCTGGAATTGATCACGCCGGTCATCAAGGCCTTCCTCACCGACCAGGGCTTCCAGTGCGCCAGCCGCGCATTGCAGGTCTTTGGCGGACACGGTTACGTGGTCGAGACCGGCATCGAACAATTCATGCGCGATGCCCGCATTACGATGATTTATGAAGGCAGCAACGAAATCCAGGCCATCGACTTCCTGCTGCGCAAGGTACTGGCCGACGACCGGCGACGCCTGCATGACTTCCTGGCGCTGGTGAGCGCCGACGCCGAGGATGTATCGGTGCTGGGAGACCAGGCCCGCTTGCTGAAAAACGCTGTGGATAAATTAAAGGACTACGCGCAACACATCGCCCAGGCAGCGACACAGGAAGCGACCCTGCCCTACTTCGTGGCCGATGAAATGCTGCGTCTGACCGGGCATGTGGCGCTGGGCTGGATGTGGCTGCGTGCGGGGCGCCGGGCGCTGTCAGCACTGGCTGCCGACCCGCGCTACTACGGCAGCAAGCGGGATACCGCGTGCTATCATTTCGCCTTTGTATTTGCGGAAGTCCACCAGTTGTCCAGCGTGATCGAAGGCTGCCTGGCGACCGGGCTGCCCCCCCTTCCTACCGACCTGGACCACCATGCTGCCCAAGAAGCCGGCTGATTTCGATTCCGACGATGATGCTGCCCAAAGCGCGGCGCTGGACCAGCAACTGCTGTTGAGCCTGGTCGGCTACAACTGCCGCCGTGCCTACATCACCATCATGCCGCTGTTCGAAAAGCGCATGGCCAAGTTCGACTTGCGGCCGGTGGATTTCACGGTATTGAGCCTCTTGAAGGCCAACCCCAACATCAACCAGAAACGCCTGTCCAAGGCGATCAACGTGTCCCCGCCCAACCTGGCAACACTGCTGGACAAGCTGGAACAACGCGGCCTGCTGCTGCGCCAGCGCAATCCGCAGGACCGCCGCTCGCAGGTCCTGGCCTTGACCACGGCCGGAACGCGCATGTGTACCAAGGCCGAACAGACCGCCATCGAACTGGAACTGAAGGCCACCGAGATGCTCTCTGATAGCGAACGGGCGCAGTTGATCGGCTTGCTGCAGAAGATGTTCATGCCGCAATGAGCGGCGTGAACAAGCGTTGCCTACCTTAGAAGCGATCAGCGCAGGAACACCAGCTCGGCATAGCTGGGGTTGGCGTGTGCGCGCTGGTATTGCTTGAGGTCTTCCAGCACCTGGGCACGGGTCAGGCCGGTCTTGCCGGTGGCGGCGGTGGCAACGGTAGTGACGGCTTCGCTCTTGGCCGGGGCCGAGGTCGGCGCTGTATCGGCGGCGTAGGCAAACTGTGCGGTGAATGTCGCCAGCGACAAGGCTGTGGTGACGGCGAGTTGGCGTGCAAATTGGGTCTTCATGATCGGCTCCCTGGTGAATGCAAGCGGATCCAGCCCTATGCGTATCCCTTATCAATGCTTCATTCCCATGCAGAGATTCTATCGATCCAGGGCCGTGGGAAAAACCGGGGATCCGACAATGCTGTATTGCAGCATCCGAAAGAATCCGCGCCTCACTGTTGCTTGATTCGGCCTGATATTGCCTCATTGCAACTTCTGGTATGACAAATGATGAGGTGAACTGTTTTTTGCCGCCTTCCTTTCCCTTGCCGCCTGGTCAGTCCGGGTCAAAATCTGTAAATCTTATAAATAATATTCAGGGAAAAGTATGAAAATCGGTATCCGGCTGGGCGGTTCCTTCATGCTGGTCACATTGCTGGCGTGTGTACTCATCATCGCCTCCATCTTGACCTTGACGCGGATAGGGCAACATTGGGAGGATTTTTCCGGCACGGTACTGAACAAGCAGGATTACGCCACCCAGGGCTACATCAAGCTGGGCGACGGCGTGCAGAACTTCAAGAACTACGTGGTGCGCGGCAAGGACTATGACCAACACTTCCTGGCCGACATGGATGCCATTGCCAGCCTGATGGCCCAGTACCGCAAGCTGGGCGTGGACGATCCCAAGGAAGAAGCCCTGCTGCAAAAGATCAGCAGTGGCGAACGCAACTACCGTGCGGCGCTGGCCAAGGCCCAATCGCTGAGAGCCGCAGGCGCCTCGGTCACCGAGATCGACGCCTCCATCAGCGGCGCCGACAAGATCCTGGGCGCGGGCTTTGCCGGCCTGCTGGCCATCGCCCACGAGAACGCCAATGGCACCGGCCAGGAAATCTCTACTGCCATCAGCGCCGGCAAGTCGATAGAGCTGGGCGTCGGCGTGCTGGTGGTGGTGCTGGCGGCGGCACTGGCGACCCTGGCCACGCGCTCCATCACCCGCCCCGTGCGCGAAGCGGTGCAGATTGCCAAGACGGTCGCTGCTGGCGACCTCGGCAGCCGCATCGAGGTCACGCGCAAGGATGAGACCGGCGAACTGCTGCAGGCGCTCAAGGACATGAACAGCAGCCTGCAACGCGTGGTGGGCGGCGTGCGTACCGGCAGCGATACCATCGTCACCGCCTCCACCCAGATCGCCGGCGGCAATCTCGACCTCTCGGCCCGAACCGAACAGCAGGCCAGTTCACTGGAAGAAACGGCGGCGGCGATGGAGCAGATCACCTCCACCGTGCGGCGCAATGCCGATCACGCACGCCAGGCCAACGCCATGGCGGGGTCGGTCTCGGAAGTGGCCTCGCGCAGCGGGCTGGTGGTCTCTGACGTGGTCAGCACGATGGATGAGATCCAGGCCTCGGCACGGGAGATTGCCGAAATCATTTCGGTGATCGACGGCATCGCCTTCCAGACCAACATCCTGGCCTTGAATGCCGCCGTGGAAGCGGCGCGTGCCGGCGAGCAGGGGCGTGGTTTCGCAGTGGTGGCATCAGAAGTGCGCAATCTGGCCCAACGCGCGGCCACCGCCGCCAAGGAAATCAAGGATTTGATCGGCAACTCGGTGGAGAAGGTAGAAGTCGGCAGCAAGCTGGTCAAGGATGCTGGTACGACCATCGAGGAACTGGTAATGAACGTGCGCAACGTGACCCAGATCATGAGCGAGATCTCGGCTGCCAGTGGTGAACAGGAAGCCGGAATCGAACAGGTCAACCAGGCCATCGCGCAGATGGATACGGTGACCCAGCAAAATGCAGCGCTGGTGGAAGAAGCGGCGGCAGCGACCGAAGCGCTCAAGGAGCAGGCGCGCAGGCTGGCGGAGTCGGTGAGTGTGTTTCGGTTGGGGGTGGGCAGGATGGCGTGAAGCGCCGTCGATAGCAGGAAGAGTATGAGATCGAGTGCCCCGTCCGAAGCATCAGGGGCACTGCGAACATGCTCACCAATTTCTTCTTTTCCCGTTATGCCCTGCGCGGCTCAAGCCGCCTGGGCGGCATTCTCATCAGACCGAGGCAGATTGACGGCGTACTTGTATTTCTCGTCGCCACCGAAATAAATGACGCGTGGATCGGAAGGCAACGTCATATCCTGGTAGAAGTCAGCCAAAGATTCGTGGACATGATGCTCGAAGAAATCAAAGATGAGCTCATCGCGCAGTCCCTGCTTTCGAATGAATTCATTTTCATAAGCTTCCAGCAGCACCTTGTAATGGGGACGAAGCTTCGCACGTTTGGCAGGATCATCGACGCAGGCCTTGCGGATATCTTCGGCATCGGAGACCAACTGCGCATCCAGTTCCGCCATATTTTTGGATAGCTTTCCGATCGAAGGCATGGTGTCGAGCTGAGCCTTCTTTGACAGATAGGCATCCTTGGCTGCGTCGCGCACCTTCTGGGCAGCATTGAGTTGATCCAGATACTGTTTGCTTTGCGGGTCAGGGGTTCGGCTGCCATAACCGCTCATCAAGGAATTCTGGTAATTCTGCTGCGCCCGGGACACGTTGCCGTTGGCTTCGTAGTACTGATCGCGCAATCGCTCCACTTCCGAGGAGAGTCCCTGCGACTCTTGCTGAAACACGGACTCGTTCCCGGAAATACGCTGCAGCTCGCTCTTGTCGCCCCCGCGCTGGCGACGGATCTTTGCGAAGCGCCAGGCGAAATACAGGCTCATGTGCTTGTTGATCAGCAAGCCCATCGGTATCCCGCCCCAGCCTGCCGTATCCAGATAATGCTTGAGCAACTGCATCAAATCGGGATCCAGGTCGAAATCCTCTTTCGTTTCAGGCTTCCAGGCCGACTGCGGGCGCAGCGGAACACCCGCTGCCAGCGCCTGGTCGTACATGCCTCGCAAGGGAAACTGACTGATCATGAGTGAACTCTGGCTCGGCCCACTCTTGCGCGACTTGGCCAGACCGCTTTTACCTTCTTCTCCCGGCCGATATCCTCCTCCGACATCCGAATGGACACCGGGGTAGATCATTTCTCGGCAATTCGCCGGACGTTGTCCCTTGTAGAAAACACTGTCGACTGGGAACGAATTGCGGATCTCGTGTGCGGCGATAAAGTGTACGCACAATTCAACGGCCGCCGGAATGCGCAGATCGTCGGCCCAGGCAGAGTGACCATCTGCCATGCCCGGTGATGGGTCTGCCCCGGGTTGGCCAAAGGCCAGATCCACCGCACGCAGGGTCGCTGGTATCGGTTGCATGGAACGCCGCAAGACATTGCCCACCGTAAGACGGTCGTTACGCACGTATGCCGCATTGTTGGCACTCATCGGCAACCCCACCGAAGCCACGGTATCGAACAGACCCATGAAACGGATACGCACTGGCCAGCCGCCGTTCTTAAACTTGAGCGAGTCGCCAGTCTGGCTGCACTTTTGCTGGATGAAATCGCGGATGAAAGCGCGCGCCTCCGTAGCTCCCCGACTGAAGCCAAACACCGCAACGTTGATCTCATCGATGGCATTGCTTGGATTGGCAGCCCGCGCAAGATGCGGCGCCATTCTGTCCTCCAGGGTTTTAGCAGCCCAGTCCAGACGTGCTTGCCCCATCGCGCCCATCCCCAAGCCGGTCATGCTACCGCCGTTGTCACCGATTTCCTTGAAGTAGGTTCCGATACCGGGAACGTAGATGCGATAGCGCCCCACCGCGGGGTCATCTTCCCATGCAGCACGATAGAGCCGCACGACATTGCTATGTTCGTTGGTCGGGACATCGGCATCCATATTGTTGCCCGTCCCGTCAAAGAAGATGGATATCCACAGCTTCTGACGGCAACTGGCAGGCGCGCTGCCACCAGCTACAGCCTTCATGCCATTGACCAGGTTGGCGCCCGGCCCGGCGATCGACTTACTTGGTGTGTCCAAGGCTGCCGTGTTGCGGTCGGCAAGTTCGGCCGCCTTGCACAGCATCTGGGAAGACTGGAGCAATGGAGGGGCGACCCGGTCGCCCTTTTTCGCGCTATTCGAAGAAGAATTCATGTCGCCTCTCATCCAAACCAATACTGGCCGTCCTTGCCACTGCCTCGGACGAATGCTTCATATCGCACCACGCTCAGGGCTGGCCTTGGGTTGCCATCTGTTCTGGTGTACAGGCCGGATAACCTTCTACCTCGCGACTCGCTTCCAGCCGCAGGCGTGGTGGGGAATACTCGGCGGTGATCGCCGCCTCGACCCGACCGTCAGGATAGAAATGGATTTCCATGTTCTGCGGGACAGCCGGGATCGGACCATTGATCAGTACGTCCGCTTCTTTGAAGAAGTGCTTGATACGCTCAATCGTCTTGGGCTTGATGTAACTTCCAACGCCAGGTTGGTGCTCCGGGAACATACAGGCAGCATCTGTCCATTTGACATGAATCTTCAATGGCAATGACGATCCTGGATAATAGCGAACGCAACAGGTCGTGCCGCCACCGCCAGAGGTTGGCGTACTGACGTAAATATTGCCGCCACCGGTGCCGTCGACGTAGAACTGATCAATGTAATGGTTGGTGTAGTTATAGCCGACAATGCCCAGCATTACGGGCTCGCCCGCTCTGGCCGACGAGGAAGCCAGCAGAAGGCTGGTCACAAGCACCAGGAGAGCGTGCAACATCGATAGGACTTTCATTCTTTTTCTTCCCTCATGGATTGCTTGAGACATCGGCTGATACAGCGTCTTCTACAGAAACGATCACCTCCGACAGGCTGGATTGTCCGCTAACACACTGCTCCAGTCGGCTTTTCCATGGCTCACGCCGGGCAAAATCTTCGCCATGTTGCAAGGCCAGGGCGCAATAGAGACTCAGATCGAAACTCGACTCGATACCCAGTGTCCGCGCGTGCTGTCGGTGACGAACGATGAAATCGTAGCGTTCTTCGAACGGCAAGCCAAGATAAGCGTCCGGCACGGTCTTGCCTAACATGTCAGCGATCTGGTCTGGTTCGCTGGCATCGATCAACGCCGACTCCGTTGCCACATCAAGAAGCAAGGGCTGCTCCAAGGGTTCATTGATGGCAAATTCTGAGGCGATCCGGATCATCTCCCCCCGGCGTCCAACAAAGGCCCATTGCGTCGCGGGACTGAGGAAATGAGCACGGATAGGCGGTGCCAACAGCTGCACCAGCGCTTCAAAGACCCGTGTATCAAAAAACCGAAGCACCACCTCCAGGCTATCGGGCAGCAAGGCATTGACACGTTGCGCCAGCCGTTTTGCCAAGACTTCCCGGGACAGGGGGGAGGATATCCAGAGCACGCTGGCGCTGGTGCTTGCAACATCGACGATCCAATGTTCCAAGTCGCGCCATGTCCCGGATTCAGGCGAGGGTTGCCAAGGCAGGAGCAAAGGCGACACTGCCTGGGCCGACAACTGGCCCTCCAGTCTGAACAGATTGCTGGCAGGGCGCGGATGACGCCTCAAGCGGGCGGGCAACTCAGGCAAGCCTGAAGGGTCGAGCAGCACATAGTGAAATGCTGCCGGTTCGCTATCCTCAACACGATGGAAGATGCTGGAAATATCGATGTCGCGCACGGAGGGTCCCTGGACGTTCATGTCATTTCATCGCAAACGGTGAACCTGCCGCTCTGGCCTTTAGCAAGCACTCGATGCAAATGCTCCCTGGCAGAAGCGGCAGTGGGGCGTCATTGCGCACCGGCCCCTCAAACACCTTCTGCGCCGCATGAATGGTCAACTTGCCCGGACACTGCACCGTGATATTGCCGCCCTCGATGGTGATGTTGGCCCCACCCGCCGTCGACAGCGATATCTTCTTGGCCGCAGCCCAATCCACACTGGCATTGGCACTCACCACACTCAACTGATCGCGCGCCTGCACTGCCATGGTCTCGGCTTGCGCCTGAACGTCGATATCCTGTTGCGCGGCGATCATCTGCAAACCCTGCCCGCCCTCGCCTGCCACGATGGCTCCGGCCAGCACGCCTAAAGCCTGGCCGCTGCGCAGGCGCAACTGGTTGCCGCTCACGTGCTGGCTATCCTGACCAGAGAGGAAACTGACGGTCTCGCCATTGGCCAGTTGCAGATGCTGGCCAGCGACTGCACCCAGGCCCTCGCGTGCAGCAATGCCAATCAGGGCCGAGGTACTCTGCGGCAGCTTGCCATCGGACGGTTGGGTATTGGCCGCAGCGACATCCTCGCCGCTTTTGTCGGGGGCGCCGTCGACCATGCCGGCAGCAGCGGTGCGGATGGCCTCCAGCGGTGCAGCGTTGTCGTTGATGATGCTGGCATTGGCTTGCGTGGGGCCGACATGGCTGGCCAGGGCGACCGTCTTGTGGGTGACCGTCGCTTCATTGAACGTCTTGCCCAGTAGCGCCGCCTGTTTCAGCAAGGCCATGCCGCCTGCGTTGTCACCTGCCGGGTCGCGACTGCCAGCGTTCTGCACGACCCGATAGCTGGAGAACAAAATGCCGCTGGCGGCACGAACGGCGCCATAGGCATCGGTACGCAGTTCGGCGCCGGTGCCGCGGAAACTGCCGCGATAATTGTCGGCGGCATGAATGAGATGGCCGAGATTGAGTTCGGTAGCGGCCTGTGAAGTCTTGAGCTGGACGCGGCCCTGGGCGTCGGTATCGTCGAAGAGCAACTGATTGTAGCCAGCACCGCCGAACTCCTTGGAACGGATGCCCCACTGGGCGGCGGCGTTGCGGTGGCCGTCGCCATCCTGGCTGCCACCGTGCCAGGTGGGCGCATTGCCACCAGCCACGTTGCCCTGGCCACTGGGCGCGAAGTCGCTGGCACTGGCAAAGACCTTGTTGCCATCCTGGGCGTCGCTGTGCGCCTCGCCCCCCGGAGTGGGGGCCTGGGCGCCTTCGCCCTGGCCGTTGTAGAGCGCGCCGAGGATGATCGGGCGGTCGATGTCATCCTCCAGGAACTGCACCAGCACTTCCTGGCCGATACGCGGCAGGAACTGCATCCCGTGACCGCCTGCCGCGGCGCGCTGGGCTACGCGTACCCAGCAGGTGGCGCCGGCATCGTTGTTGCGGCCTTGCCAGTGGAAACGGATACGCACCCGGCCCAGGCGGTCGCAATAGATTTCGTCGGCGCCGTTAGCCCTGGTGTTGCCATCGGGACCGACCACGATGGCGCTCTGGCTGCCCCTGGCGGTGGCGCGTGCATGGCGGCGCAAGCCGGTGCCATCGGCCAATACCGGGCGCCACACCACATCGGCGCGGATGGCTTCGAAGGCATTGGCGTAACCCAGCTTGCGGGCCTGGGCGATGACGCCATCCAGGTCAAGCTGGCCGGCCACCGTCAGCGAGTCCGGCGACAGCGCGCCGTACAAGCTCTGCTGTTGAGCCTGGCAGGCGGCCACGCACTCTTCCAGTAGCGGCGGCAAGGGGCCGAACAATTCGGCCAAGCCTTCCTCGGCATCCTTGGGCAAATTGTTCACCCCTATGCTGAACACCGAAAGGACCGCATACTCGACGGACTGGCCAGTGGCTGCGGCAGTCAGGCCCAGCGGTCCCTGGGCGAGGCTGAAGCGGGTGCCGGGGCGCAGTGTGCGCACCGTGCTGCGGCCCTGCCACAGCTTGTTGCGGGCCTCACTGGCTTGCAGGTGCAACTGTGCATACCGGTCGGCCTGGGCCGTATCGCTGTAGGCAGACAGGCCGGGGCTGTCGTAACTTTCCAGGCGCGGAGCATCCTTGTGACCGAAGTCGTGGTGGGTGGGCAGGCTGGTGGCGATGGCTTGCTTGTTCCTGTCATCGTAGGAGAGCAAGGTAAAGGTGGCCGGCTGCAGCGTGCGGCGCGCAGTCAGGGCCTGGATGCTGTCCTGTTGCTCACGAGCGCTGGCGCCGTGGAAGCGGATACCCGCGCCACCTAGCGCAGCAGCACTGCTGGCATCCTCTGGGAAGGCGCCCTTGACGGAAGAATCGGCAAACAGCACCAGACGATGACCTGCGGCCGCATCGGCAGATTCTTCGACGCGCCAGGACAGGCCTTCTGCCGCCAGCAGGCGGCTGACGAATTCCAGGTTGCTCTCGCGGTACTGGATGACATAGCTGCGCGGCGGCACGTCCTGCATGAAGGAGGCCACTTCGTCGGACCAGGTCCAGGCGGCGTGCGGGGCATACTCAGCGAAGACATCCTCGACGATCTCGATGACCGTCTTGTCCTGCCACACGCGGCTGTTGCGGGATTGGCCAAGCAGCCAGATCCAGGGCACCAGGCGCAAGCGGTAACGGGCGAAGCCGCCTTCGCTGCCCAGCTTGGCGGCTTCGTTGATCAATCCTGAAAAGCGGCTGGTGCTGCCATCGGACAATCGGACCTGCAGGCTGGCTTGGCGCCCGATCAAGGATGTCAGCGGCAGGCCGGCATCCAGACTCAGCGCGATGATCTCGCGCAGGCCCACGCCATGCAAGCCTTCGGCGGCAGCAAAAGCTTCCACCAACAGGTCTGCAGAAGCAGCCTCCCCTCCCAGCGAGAGGCTGTAGAGGCGGGTGGCGCTGGTGAATTGCACCAGCTGGTTGAGGAGCTCAGACATCGGTCACAGGTTCGGCATGATCTACGTATCAGATACCGCTGCACGCGTTTGGCAAGGTGCGAGCGGGGCTTGACTCAATTGGCATCATTGACCTTGCAGGCCGGGTCGCTATCCCATCGGCCCGAACAGATGCGCCAGCGACAGAACTCACCTTCCATGAAACCGAGCGCATGACAACGCTTGAGCAGTGATGCGGTGCTTTCACCATTCTTGCGCTCGACCACGTCGACATTGCGGGCTTCGTTTTGCCGGGGTGAAGTGGCTTGGTTCTGGGCCGGCTTTTGGCCATTGCCATTGCTGGCGGTGTCGCGCGGGGTACGCTTTCTCTCGACTTCACCCGAGCGCTCGACCAGGGCCTTGATCAGATCGACGTCGCTGTCGTCGCGCTTGTCGGTCTTGGCCGCCTTCTTCTTTTTGTCTTCATGCGGAGCGGCCTGCTTGGCCGGCTTTTCCGGCTTGGCTTCGAGCGCATTCTTCAAGGTTGCAGGAGGCGGCTTGACGCCCTCTTCCAGGGCGCTGGTCAACTGGTCCGGGCCCCGCGATGCAGTTGATGCTGCATCATCGGGAGCACGGGGGGCAGTGTCGTTGATCACCGCTGTATCGCCGGCACCGGAGGACTCTTGTGCTGCGGGTGCTGCGGGTGTTGTGGTGGCCTCGGCCGCTGGTGTTGGGGCAGGCGCGGCCGAGGCCACCGGCGGCACTGGTGCGTTGGCCCCAGTTGCTTGCACAGGCGCGCTGTCGGGACGGTTTATCCGCAATGCGGCCAGCGTGGCCAGCCCTGCCACCAGCAGCAATACCAGCACGATGACCAACAGGCGGCGTGGCTTGCCGGCCTTGCCGCCAGCGATGCTGCGGGTGGCGTTCTTTCCATCCGAAATCGAATTGAGGATGCGAACTTCATCCGTAGAAGAAGTGTCGGATGCAGGCATCAAGCTCGGTCTTCTGGACGCAGGTTTGTCTTGGTTCGGAGGCTGCAAGGCCGTACTCCTTGTTGTTCAACTTGCAAAAAGTTGTTTGATTTTTATTGATTTACCGTTTCCTGCCCGTCCGGCACAACCGGCCGGCCCAACTCCAGAAACGTGCGGCGTTCGTACTCCCAGATTCACGATGCGCCGGCCAGAATAAAAAGGGGATTCGTCGTGCTGTTCCTTCTCATTGCTGCCTACCTGCTCGCCACCGGCTTCGCGATGTGGTTGTTGCTTTTTCCATCCGGGAGGGTACGGACCCTACGGTTCCTCAATGCCCGTCTTTCCGGCCTGCGCAACCGCTGGGAGCGATGGAACAGAACAAGCGATGAGGTGATTGCAGGGACAGCATCCAATCTCAGGAGTTCCCTGACAGCGGGAGTGAACTACGTGCGCAACAATTACGTAATCACATCCACTATCGTTGTCTTGTTGGTCGGCCCGGCAATCATTGCCTATCTATTGAGCGGGAAATCCATGTTGCATGGATTCGAGGATACGGATCACGTAACCAACTCTCAAATCGCGGAACTTTTAAAGGGCGAGCAACTCGTACCACCGCCGCCCTTGCCGCCGGAAATGTTTACCACCGCAGAAGTGGTCCAGGTCCGTCCGATGCTGGTCAATGCCAGCCGCAACTGGCAACTGCTCAATCCTGAATACGCCCAACGCCTGCTCCTGGTCTTCAAGATCATGAAGGAAAAGCATGGCTACGACATGGCGCTCATCGAGGGTTATCGCAGTCCAGAACGCCAGAACATGCTGGCTGGCATGGGCGGCAATGTCACCAACGCAGCCGCCTTCCAGAGTTATCACCAGTACGGACTGGCCGGCGACTGCGCCTTTGTCAGGAATGGCAAGCTGGTGATCAGCGAAAAGGATCCATGGGCCATGGAAGGCTATCGCCTCTATGGCGAGGTCGCCGAGTCGGTAGGACTGACCTGGGGTGGCCGCTGGAAGCTGATGGACTTCGGCCATACCGAATACCGTATGCCGGGCGTCATGAAGAGGTAAGGCGTGGCCTCGCAGCGGCCATCGCGACCGGATGAAAGACAGACTGTAAGAATAAAAGGGGATACACCATGAGCAGACCGATCATCGTCATTGGCGACAAGACTTCACACGGTGGCAGCGTCATCGAAGGTTCCGGCCAAACCCTGGTGGGCAACAAGCTGGTGGCACGCATCGGTGACCAGGTCAGTTGTCCGCGCCACGGCACCACCCGTATCGTCAGCGGCGATGCGACGATGGTGGTCGATGGCGCCCCGGTGGCGCGCGATGGTGACAAGACAGCCTGTGGCGCCGTATTGATTGCGAGCCAGGCAAGTACCACTCTCTGAGCCGCCCACCGACAAGAACAGGGGCAGGGTTCACCACAACAAGAAAAAAACAAGAAGGCGAATGCTGATGAGCACATGGATGAAGCGTGGCCTGCTGGTCTGCGCAATTTTCTTGGTCACCTGGGTGATGTTCATCACCTATTGGTCCGGTGCCAACCACATGCCCGATGGCAGTGACGTGGTCCTTTCCCTGCTGGTGCTACCTGCCGGCTTCCTCTTGCTGATATGGGGCGTGAGCAAGGCCAGGACGAGCTTGGCCGCCGCTGCTGCGGCCAAGGCAGCCGAAGCGCCAGCCGCGCCGCAAGCTGGCACTGCTTCGGCTGAACCGACGCAGCATCCCGAACGCCGCTGGACCCTGGCCATCGTCGCCACTGCCCTGCGCTCCCCTTTCGGTGCCGATGCGGGCCGGTGGAGATGCTGGAGTTGCATCTTGCTTGAGCAGAGTTTCTTGATGGAAATGATGGCGACCGTTTTTCAAGCTCATCTTCACGTATTCCTACAAGTCCTACAGCCGGCACTGACATGGGCTGGGGAGCTCTTCCGATAGTGAGGATCGGTGAGGCTTTCTACACTGTAGACGTGGACAGATGTTTGGTGCCGCCCGCTTGCCCGCGCAGAGCAGCAGGGCAAGCTGGCGGCAGATTTGTCCGCTTAACCTCGACCATCCAAGACAAGGAGTCACACATGGCAAGTTCACAAAATCCGGGGAACAGTAATCGCGGCTTTGCCGCCATGGACAGGGAGAAACAGCGCCAGATCGCCAGCATGGGCGGTAAGGCAGCCCATGCCAAGGGTGCGGCCCACGAGTTCACTTCCGCGGAAGCCCGGGAAGCTGGACGCAAGGGTGGCTTGAACAGCCACGGTCGCAAGAACGCCGCTGCCGCAGCAGCGAGCGCCGCCCAAAGTGGCAACACCGCCGCCACCTCGGCCCAGCCGCAGATGAGCCAGAGCGCCCCGCAGGAAGTCCATCAAGGCCAGCAACCGGCCCAGCAGCAACCGCAGCAGTCCGACAGCAACCCGCAACAGCAAGGCTGAGCCGTCAGCGGGTCAAACCGGCCGCCTCAGGCAGCGGCTCCCGTGATGGGGACCATCAGGGGCCGGCGGCGCAAGCAGCGATAAGAAAAAAACGAAAGGCGCGTTCAGCGCCTTTTTGCGTTATGGCTAAAAGATGGGGAGTTGCTCGAAATTTGTTAACGACAATCGAGAAATACTAATTTTCTCCCAAAAACCAGAGGATTTTTCGTAAAAAATTAATTTTCAGGATGTCAGGGCGTCATTACGGTCTCGAAGCTTTCCTTGACCACTTGTTCAATGCGATCCAGGACGGCGACCGGAAGATAGCTGTATTGCTTTCTTCGATGCGCCGAGAGGACGCCTTTGTTGGACTGGATCATTCGTATCAAGGCCGACAGATCCTTCTGTGGCAAGTCGAACTCCTTATCCAGTTGGGCAAACGCGGTGTCATAGCCCTGCAGGAAGGCCAATTCTTTGGGAATTTCCTCGCGTACCGCCTGTTTGATCATGTCATGCAGAAAACCCACTTCCCGGTCTGCCCGCAGGAAGCGGTAGGCACGGCTGCCCGGATGGCTGATGACCACGGGTTCCTGATCCCCTCGACGATAGTCCCACAGCGCTGTCACAGGTCTTGAAAACGCCCGCAGTAGCTCGCTGTAGGCTGGGATGTTTTTTTCGATGACCGCAGAGACGGGGACCAGGGTGCCGGGCGCCATGAGGGTCGAGCGCGCCAATATATGCTGGATCAGAAAACGGTGCAGACGTCCGTTGCCGTCCAGGAAGGGATGCAAATAAACGAATCCGAAGGCCGCGCAAGCGGCTTTGACCAGCAGGTCGGTGCAACGCTCGCTATCATTGATGAAGTTTTCCCAGCCGCGCATGACCTGTTCCAGGTCTTGCACCGGCGTGGGAAAGAAGCTGACTCGCCCGCTGCTGTCTTCCAGCCAGTTTTGCTGGTGGCGATAGCTGGCTTCCTGGCTGTAGGCATCGCGCACGATGACGTTCTGCAGGCTGACCAGCCATTGCTCGCTGACTTCTACCGGTTCTCCGGCTCTTTGCAATAACTGGACGAATCTTTCCTGCTTGTTGGAACTGGGGGTTTCCGATTCGATAGCATAGCTGCTGCGCGTTTCCGACAAATACAGGTAGGCCACTGCCCGCCGATAGAGTTCGGGGTCTTCCAGCGCTTCCAGGGCGTGTCTGGCTTCTCGTAGCAGTTCTTCCAGAGGGGGCGTGCGGTCCAGCGCACGGCGACGCACGGTCGGGCAGAAGGCTGGACTGCCCAGGGCATTGTTCCTGACCCGGAATTTGGAGGCGAGTATCGGCTTGGACGAGGTGTAATACACATCATCTGGGAACAGGTCCACATAGCCGCCGTTGGTGAGGGGCTCGACTTCCAGCTCTTGGCCAGTGAGCCACTCCCATAGAAAACAGGCGCGCCGGATATGCTCGCCCATCGGCTTGGTCTGCCAATGAGCTACCAGGGCCGTGGCAGAGAGTTGCTCGTGCGCAAACGCGGCATCAATCACTTCCAGGTTGATGCCCTCGTGCCGTAGTGCGAATTCCAGATGACCAATCAAGCTGGACTCAATGGCCACCGAGGTCGGAAAGAGAATGCGTGTCCCGGAGTCTACCCGGCGGTTCACCGAAGAGTCCATGAAGGCGACGTGTTCCAGCGGCGTGACGTTGAGCCGGAGCGTGTCGATCAGATGTTGGTAGCCTAACGGAGTCATGGAAATCGAAGTTTATTAATCCTCATCGAGAATTTATAATTTACCACGCTATTTCGATATATTTATCGAGATTTATTAATTCGGTGCCGGGGAAGATGGTCGTTCTGGTCTTCACCCGCGCGCCAGGTCATCCATCATCGGCACCAGCGCCAGCAGGAACAAGGCTGCGGCCAGCGGCATGGTGGCCACGAAACCCACCAGCTTGAATCCCAGCGCTCCGGTCACGCCGCCCAGGAAGAACATCAGCAGCAGCGAAGAGAGCAGCAGGAACTTGCGCCGCGCGCCCGGTACCGGATCTTCGCTCAGGGAGGACTCGCCCGGCTGGTACGGGGCCAGGGACCAGTAGCACATCTTGCCGATCTCGATGCCGATGTCGGTGACCAGGCCAGTGACGTGGGTGGTGCGGATCTCGGAGCGGGAAATCTTGCTGATCATGGCATTTTGCAAGCCCATCACGAAGCACAGCAGGGCCACCGTGACCGGTACGAACAGGAGGCGATGGTTTTCCAGGTTGCTGCCCAGGATGCCGAAACACAGCAGCAGCATCGCCTCCAGCATCAGCGGCATGGCGTATTCGCTGTGCAGGCCGCGGCGCCGGGCCCAGTTGATCATCACCGCCGAACAGGCGGCCCCCAGCAAAAAGGACAGCAAGGCACTGGCGCCGGCCACCAGCAACAGCGTCTCACCCAGCACCAGGTTGTCGGCCAACGAAGAAACGATGCCCGACATGTGCGAGGTGTATTGCCCCAACGGCCAGGAGCCCCCGGGATTGACGGCCCCGGCGATGAAGGCCACCAAGCGGCCCAGGTGGCGGTTGAAAAAATCGGTGCGCCCCGGGCTGTGAGGCGGCCCAGGTAATTGATGGGCATGACAGGTCAAAGGTTGCAGGTGACGTGAAGTTAGGCCGCAAGCCATATGCCGTCATCTCCCCCGCTGCGTGGCAGGGGCCGCTTCACCCTTTCTACGCAGATCGACGGCGGCTTCCTGCTGCCCTTTTCTTTCAGCGTTTCTTATGCTGACAAGAATACTTCTTCTTGGCCCATTGTGCTGGAGGATGTCACAATGCCTGACCTGCGTCAGTGCGGGTGCGGCTTGGGGTGCATCGTTCCGGCCGGGTCTCCATCGTTGTCTTGAGGAGTCCGACATGAGCATTCCCATCGATATTCCTGGCGGTCAACAGCTGGGCGAGCTGACTCTGCGTGGCTTGCAGCCGGGGGTGCAGCAATCCGCCGAGGGCGGCTTTCGCGGCATCGTGCTCATCGGCGCGTCCTCCGAGGAGGGCGCGGCCACCCACGTCTGCGCACCATTGCGGCCGACCAGTGAACTGGCCTATGCCGACGCCCTGGCTTTCATCGCCGCGCAGGCTAGCTAGCTTGCGGGGTTCAAGCCAGGAGCACAGGCAAAAAAAAGACCGCCCGGGGGAGGCGGCCTGAGGGGGAGGGATATAAGACGCCGAGGATCGGGGGAATCTTCGGAGAATTTCTGCTTATGAAAACGACTCGTGGGGATAAACCGATGGGGGATGGACTTGATTCATGGCGGGACGGAGGGGGACGTTCCGGCCTGAATGTGCGGTCCTCGGTTTCGAGTTCGTTGAGTGCATAGTAGCGATGCAGTGCAAAAAAGTAGATCGGACATTGCCCAATTGATGTGTAGGAAAATGCCTACATTGACCCTGCCGCGCAACTTGAAGCGATGACTGAACACCCGCGCCACGCCTAGCTACGCCCCAGGTTAACCTCGCTCATGTCGCTGTGGCGCACTTCGGGCAAGGCATTGTCGCTATCCGGCGACACGCCCTCGGCGGCACGCACCGGTGCTGCGGGCAGCGAAATTTCGGCCAGCGCCTCGCCCACGCCACGGTTCTGGGTCTTGGCGGCGACGTCACCCAGGCTGACCATGCCCACCAGGTTCTTTTGTCGGTCCATGACGGGCAGGGCGCGGATCTGGCGCTGCACCATATCGTCCAGCACGTCGTCCACCGGTTCATCCTCATAGCACCATAACACGTCGTGGCTCATGACTTCGGTCAGCGGCAGGGTGTCGGTGAGACGATGAGGGGCCACGGCGCGCAGCACGATATCGCGGTCCGTGACCAGGCCCACCAGGTTGTGCTGGGCATCGCAGACCGGCAGGGCGCCCACGTCCAGTGCTTCCATGGCCTGGGCGGCATGGATGACCGAATCGTCCGGGCTTAAGGTATGGGCGCCGCGCGTCATGACGTCGGCAATGGTTCGGGTAGCGTGCATGGTTGAACTCCTGGACAGAGGGTGAGAGGGAGAGAATCAGAACAGACGATCCACCCTCAGCCTAGGCACACAGTGGGCACGCCGCAATGCCACAGCACCCCTTTGTCGGGTCGGCAGATTCGCGCAGCGGCGTGCGAATGCACCGACGCCAGCTTGGATGCGGTTGTTCCTACAGTGGCTTGCGAGGCCGGCTGACTGTCTGCGCTACGGGCTTGTTCCACCATCGGATCATCATTTGTTTTGCGGGTCGCTTGCGGCTCTTACCATCACCATGTCCGATCACATCACCGACCTCATCGGCTGGGGCGCCACCCTGATCCTGTTGTTGACCATCTCTTCCCAGGTCTATGAACAGTGGCGCAGCCGTTCCACCCAGGGTGTCTCGCACTGGCTGTTTGCCGGGCAACTGGCCGCCTCTGCCGGCTTCGTCACCTACAGTCTGTTGCAGGGCGATTGGGTGTTCGTGGTCTCCAACGTGTTCCTGCTGTTGACGGCCTTGCTGGGGCAGGTGCTCTATCTGCGCAACCGGCGCCGCCAGCAGGGCGGCTCGCAAGCTTGAGCCAGGCTGTGCCGCGCTCATCGATTCTTACAGCGGTCATTGGCGCTGTCTGATTCATGTCGCCCGCTTTCCTGCTTACAGTGGATTGACGATCTGTTTCCATTTTCATCAACAACAGAAGGAGCCTTCCATGAACCTCATCCCGACCACCCTGGCCCATCTGCCATCCCAACGCCGTCGCGGCCACCGCCTGCTGGGCGCTGGCGTGCTGCTCATGGCAGGTGCTGCCTTGTCCTTCGATGCCTCGGCTGCATCGATCAGCAGCAAGGACAAGAGCTTCATGACCAATGCTGCCGAAGCCGGTTATACCGAGATCGAAGCCAGCAAGGCCGCCCTGGAACGCAGCAGCAACCCGGCCGTCAAGGACTTCGCCCAGAAGATGATCGATCAGCACACCACGGGCAACGAAGAACTCAAGCAATTGGCCAGCAGCAAGGAGGTGAGCCTGCCTACCGAACCCAGCGTGGCCCAGCGCGCCAAGCTGGCCATCCTCGACAAACTGGAGGGCAATACCTTCGACAAGCGCTACGCCAGCATGATCGGGGTGTCGGCCCATGAAGATGCGGTCAAGCTGTTCCAGAAGTCTTCGCAGCAAGCCCAGGATGCCGACGTCAAAAGCTTCGCCGCCAAGACCTTGCCGGGCCTGCAGCGACACTTGGAGATGGGACGCGAGCTGAAGCAGACGCTGGATGCCGCCAAGAAATAAGAGAGGCAAGGCGCGTGAGAAGTAAAAAAGCCTGTCACGCGCGCCGTCATCGCCTATGCTGAAAATAGCTTCACTTCCCCTGTCATGACGTCCCACCCACACCCGTGCCCTGGAGACTTGCCATGAAACACTTCGCCAAATCCGTCGAACAGCAGCAAGCCGGCCACTTCATGCCGCGTGTGACCAAGCTGGACAAGCACAAGTACGTCGCCTACCTCGATACCCGGGTTGACCAGCTATGGCATATGGACCTGCATGACATGGGCGGCCAGCCGGTACGCATCTGCAAGAAGCGCAGGCAAGCCGAGAAAGCCGCCTTGCTGCTGTTGGCCGAAGCGATGCGTCAGCATGAGGTGCAACGGCGGAGCTAGTTCGCCGCCTGATGTCTGCGCCGCAAGCAGTGCCGTCTGGATCGTTCCGGGCGGCATTTTTTTGCGCTTGCCGGTTCAGGTTCATCACGCATAACGAAAAAATCGAGGGGGCAAACGCCCCTCGATTCGTGATCGCTGCTGGATTACTGCTGGCAGGTCAGATCAGCCATCACTCTGCGGTGACTCACCGTGCGCGACGGCAAAGGCTTCATTTTCGTGGCTGGGCGGGGCCGCTGGCGCGCTGCCTTTTTCCGACAGGCGCGGCTTGTCGCTGCCGCTTTCGCCGCCGGCCTCGGTGACGGCTTCATCGCCCGCGCCCGAGGCCGGCTGCTGGCGCTCTTCGCGGCGCTGCTGTTGGTCCAGAAGCTTCATGAATTCATTGTTGAAGGCGGGAATATCGCCCGGTTTGCGCGAAGACACGAAGTTTTCGTCACGTACCACTTCCTGGTCCACCCACTGGCTGCCGGCGTTCCTGAAGTCATCTTGCAGGCTGGGCCAGCTGGTGACGGTACGCCCCTTGGCGATACCGGCCGAGATTAGCAACCAGCCACCGTGACAGATCGAGGCGATGGGTTTTTCGGCATCATTGGCGGCGCGCACAAAATTACGGGCCTGCGGCAGCAGGCGCATGGCGTCGCCATTGACTACGCCACCGGGCAGCAGCACGGCCGAATAATCTTCCGGCCGCGCACTATCGATGCTGCCGTCCACGCTCACCACTTCGCCCTTGTCGACATGCTTGAAGCCCTGCACGCTATCGCTCTTGTCGGAGAGGATATGGACAGTGGCGCCGGCCGCTTCCAGGGCCTTCTTGGGTTCCAGCAGTTCGGCTTGTTCGAAGCCGTCGGTCACCAGCACGGCGACCTTCAATTGATGGTAGCGATTGCTCATCATGACTCTCCCTTGAAAATGAAAAGGGCGGCCGGCATCCACCGGCCGCCCGTGGTACGGGGCGGAACTGGCGATCAGTCCGGGGTGTTCTGCTTGACCTGATTGCTGTTCTGGTGGTCGTTGCGGGCCTTGTCCATCTCGGGCGCCTTGTCGATGCGCGTGATGTTGGAGGTGGCCACCGGATCGCTGCCGGGAAAGCTCATCTCATTGGCTTCATCCAGCGCCACTTCCGAAGGCGTGTCGTATTGGTTGGGACGGTGATTGCTGTCGTCCTTGGTGTTCTTGTCGGATTGGCTTGGGCTCATGCTGACCTCCTTGCTGTTCTGTGCAGAAATCGCACCGGCACGTGCTGTGCGCGATACGGCCTGATGTTCAGATTACTGCGCTGTGATCCCTGGCGATATAAGCGCGCGGCGCAACCCGGCGTAAGAATGCGCGAGGCCGTGATCGTCACGGCCAGGGGGCCGGGGTCACGTCCTGGTATTGCGCTTGGGCGCGGCCCTCGGCGGGAGCGCTCTGTGAGGAGCGACCCGGGTGCAACATGCTGCCCGTGATCAGTTCCAGTTCGCGCTCGGCGGCAATGAAGGCGCTGTCTTCCAACGGCTGCTCGGCTACCGGCCAGTGTTCGATGGCCCAGCGTTTGTAATCGGCAAAGCGGGTGCGCAATTGGCGGGCGTAGTCTTGGCGTTGCTGTTCAAGGGCATCCATGCTCAGCCTCCTTTCATGGCAATCAGGCTTTCCTTCACCTTGGCCAAGCCGAAGCGCCAGATCTGTTCCATCTTGATGTGCGGCATGACGGGCAATTCTGCCGGGTCGATAAAGACATCCAGCACGGCCGGGCCGTTGGCCGCCAGTAGTTGTTGCAGGCTGTCCTGCAATTCATCCGGCGTGCGCGCAGTGAAACCCTGACCGCCACAGGCGCGGGCGAAGGCGGCGAAGTCGGCATTGGGGAATTCCGAGCCCTCGAAGGCGGGCATCCCGGCTTCTTCCATTTCCAGGTGGACCAGGCCCCATTCACGGTTGTTGAACACCACCACCTTCACCGGCAACCGGTGTTCCACGCTGGTCATGAATTCCCCCAGCAGCATGGTGAAGCCGCCGTCGCCCACCGCCACCAGCACCTGGCGTTGGCGATCCAGGGCCTGGATGCCGTTGGCCTGGCCCAGCGAGGTGCCCACCGCCGCATTGTTGAAGGAAGCCAGCAGGCGCTGCTGGCCACGCTGGCGTATCCAGTTGCCGCACCACAGCGTGACTACCCCGGTATCGATGACGAACTGGGCATCGTCGTCGGCCAGATCGCTCAAGGCGCGGGCCAGGCTTTGCGGCTTGATCTTCTTGTGATGGCGCTTGATCTCGGCTGCGCTATCGAGCTTGGCATTCCAGCGCTCGCGCTGGGCATTGGCTTGTTGCAGGAAGCTGCCATCGGTCTTGCCTTCCACCTGTTCCAGCAGGGCTTGCACGGTCGGTCCGACCGAGCCGGTGATGCCCAGCGTGACCGGCGCGCGGCGGCCCAGCACGAAGCCACGTTCATCGACCTGGATCACCTTGGATTGGGTCGGCAGGAATTCGGAATAGGGATAGTCCGAGCCCAACATCAACATCACCTCGGCCCCATGCAGGGCATCGGTGCCTGGCGCGCCGCCGATCAGGCCGACGCCGCCGATCCAGTGCGGATGGTCGAAGGCCACCAAGTCCTTGCCGCGGAAAGTGTGCATCACCGGTGCCTGCAGCTTGCTGGCCAGCGCCAGTACCGGTTCGATGGCACCGCGGCAGCCATTGCCGGCGAAGATGGCCACCGAACTGGCGCTATTGATCAACTCGGCCGCCGCGGTGATGTCGGCCGCCGGCGGCGCCAGTTCAGCGCGCTGGCGCAGGGTATGAATGCTGGGCACGGTGCCCGATACCCTGGCGCCGATGATATCTGCAGGAATGTTCAGGTGGGCCACGCCGCGCTGGGCGTAGGCCTGGGCGATGGCCTGGTGGAACACGGCGGGCGCCTGTTCCGGGCTGGTCACGATCTGGCTGTAGGCAGCCACGTCGCGAAACAGCATATCGGGTGAATTTTCCTGCAAGTAATCGGTACCCCGGCGTGCGGCGGGTACCCCGCCCGAGATGGCCAGCACCGGCGCGTGATCCTTGCGCGCTTCATACAGACCCGCCACCAGGTGATTGGCGCCGGGGCCGGTGGTGCCGCAGCACACGGCCAGGCGACCGGTCAGCTTGGCCTGGCCGGCGGCGGCCAGAGCGGCGCCTTCTTCGTGGCGCACGCCTATCCATTCGATGCGTTTATCGCGGCGCAGGGCGTCGGTGAGGGGATTCAAGGCATCACCGACCACCCCGAAGATCTGGCGCACGCCGATCTGGTAGAGCGTGTCGATGAGGATGTCTGCAACGGTGGTTGGCATGGCGGCTCCATGGACGAAGATGAGGATGAGGGGAGAAGTATCGCTCAAGGGTAAAGCTGCCGGCACGGCGCCTGTATCGGCGTCTGCGGTAAATCCCTGTAGGAGAAAGACGCCCGGACGCAGTTCACCACGGCGCAGCACCGCAGGCCCGGCACATTCCTACGCCGGCTTCATCAACAGGCCGACTGCGCAGGCGCTGGCTGGCTCCGATAATCGGCCCATCAGCGATCTTGCGGAGGATGCGATGCGACGCGCACTGTGGCGGGGAGCGATCAGCTTCGGCCTGATCCATATCCCGGTGGAACTCTATACCGCCGAAAAACACGATGAGCTGGACTTCACCCTGCTGGACAAGCGCGACTTGTCGCCGGTGGGCTACAAGCGCTACAACAAGACCTCCGGGCGCGCAGTGCCCTGGGAAAACATCGTCAAGGGTTACCAGTACGAAGAGGGCAAGTTCGTTCTCATGTCCGATGAAGATCTGCGCCAGGCCAATGTGGAGGCCACCCAGAGCATCGATATCCAGAGCTTCGTGGAGCGTGAGCAGGTGCCCATCCTGTATTACGAGCAACCCTACTTCCTGGCCCCGGCCAAGGGGGGCGAGAAAGCCTATGCACTGCTGCGCGAGACCTTGTTGGCCAGCCACAGGATGGCGATTGCCCAGATCGTCATCCGCACCCGCCAGCACCTGGCCGCGTTGATCCCGCAGGGGGATATGCTGCAACTGATCACCTTGCGCTACCCCAGCGAATTGCGCGCGCCGGATGACTTGCCGGTGCCGTCGCGCAAATCGAAGAAGTCAGCGGTGAGCGCGCAGGAGGTGGAGATGGCGCGGGCACTGGTGGAGCACATGTCGACCGAATGGGCGCCGGAGCAGTTCCACGATAGCTATCGCGACGATGTGCTGGCCCTGATCCAGAACAAGATCAAGCGCCGTCAGACCCACGAAGTGGCCCAACCGGAGGAGGCCGCCGCTGCCGCCGGCAGCGGTGCCAAGGTGGTGGACTTGATGGCCTTGCTCAAGAGTAGCCTGGAAGGGCGGGGCAAGGCCAAGCCGGCCGCTGGCGATAAGCCCGAAGAGGGCGCTGCCAAGGTCCATGCGCTGGCCTCCCGCAAGCCCCCGGCCAAGCGCAGCCGCGCCAAGGCTCCCGCCCGCAGCAAGCCGACCGATATTGAATTTAAGAAGAGCTTGTCTGGATTGTCACAGTCGCAGTATCTCGACCAGGCGGCCTATCGCTGCCTTTAAAATTCTGAAGGCTGCCTTAGCTCTGTTCCGGCGTATTCCTGGGCTTCTGCAACAAGGCCTTCAAATTGGCCAGCCGCGCCTGCGGCGTGATCTTCTCGCTTTCCTGCGGCACCGCTTCGCCTTCATCCAGGCGCATCTCCTTGACGAAGCGCGAGATCTGGCATTCGATCACTTCCTTGGCGCGCTTGCGGCGCTTGCACCAGGACAGGTGCAGCGAACGCTGGGCACGGGTGATGCCCACGTACATCAGGCGCCGCTCTTCTTCCACGCGCGCGGCGGCTGCTTCGGGCGGGGTGTCGGGGTCGCCCTTGTGCGGCAGGATGCCTTCTTCCACGCCCACCAGGAACACATGCGGAAACTCCAATCCCTTGGAGGCATGGAGCGTGGACATGCGTACCGCATCCTGCTCTTCGTCGCGGCCTTCGAGCATACTCATGAGGGCCACCATCTGGGTGATTTCCAGCAGGTTCTTTTCTTCGCCTTCACCATCGCGTCCGCCGCAGGCGCGTTCCTTCAGCCAGTTGATACATGCGCGAAAAGCCGACCGATGCCCCCATCAAGAACGAGGCCAATAACGGCTTGAAGAACGAGGTTTATACTGTGGCCATGGCGCGTACCGCGGCACCGCATTCGGCCACCGCCCAGTTCTTCATCAACGTGGCGGACAATCGCTTCCTGAACTATCCCG
>NZ_BADI01000058.1:0-5854 GCF_000333555.1 Herbaspirillum sp. B65
GGGCCGAGACCGTGCGCCAATTGTGCAGGGCCGGGCCCGCGTTTCCATTCTGGATGTGACATGGGAAGCGGCACAGGCCCTGGCCGATGAACTGCACTGCCACGCTGTGCGCTGCGACATCACCGATAGCGCATCGGTGCAAGCCGCACTGGATGCCGCGCAAGCGGCCAATGGCACGCCACGCATCCTCATCAACTGCGCCGGCATCGGCGGCGCCAAGCGCATGGTGGGCAAGGATGGCAGCGCCATGCCGCTGGAGGACTTCAGCCGCATCGTCAACGTCAACCTGATCGGCACCTTCAACGTGATCCGCCTGGTGGCCGCCCGCATGGCGGCCGCCGAACCGCTGGCCGAGGGCGAGCGTGGCGTCATCGTCGCTACCGCCTCGGTAGCGGCCTTCGATGGCCAGGTCGGCCAGGCCGGCTATGCCGCCTCCAAGGGCGGCATCACCGCCATGACCCTGCCGCTGGCACGTGACCTGGCACAGCATGGCATCCGCGTAGTGACCATCGCACCGGGCCTGTTCCTCACGCCCCTGCTCTACAAGCTGCCTGACGAAGTACAGCAATCGCTGGCCGCTTCGATTCCCTTCCCCAAGCGCCTGGGCAAGGCCGAGGAATATGCGCAACTGGCGCTGCACATCGCCACCAATCTTTCGCTCAACGGCGAGGTGATCCGCCTGGATGGCGCGCTGCGCCTGGCGCCGCGCTAAGGAGAATGCCATGAGCAAAACCATGATCTATCCGGTGCGCGTGGAATTCGGCGATTGCGATCCGGCCGGCATCGTCTACTTTCCCAATTTCTTCCGCTGGTATGACGCGGCCTCGCGCAACTTCTTCCATCAGTGCGGCGTGCCGCCCTGGCGCGATACCGAGAAGACGCACGGCATCATCGGCACGCCGGTGGTGGACATCAGTTCGCGCTTCGTGCGCCCGGCCACCTATGGCGATGCGATCGAAGTGCATTCCAGCATCATCGAATGGAATGACAAGACCTTCGTGATGAAGCACGAAATCAAGCGCGACGGCGAACTGCTGTGCGAAGGCCGCGATGTGCGGGTGTTCGCCATCCGCCATCCCGACGATCCGACCCGCATGAAGGCCATTGCCATTCCAGAGGATATCCGGGAGATGTGCAGCTAAGGCCACCCGGCGCACAGGTAGCAGTCAACGAGGCAGGGTGGACATGCCCTGCCCGCATAAATCGAGCATTCGATACATAAATACAAAGGAGACGGAGATGAAGACAAAGATGAAACTGGTCATCAAGGCAGGGGTACTGGCATCGATGCTGGCCTGCACCGGCATGGCCCATGCCGAGCTGACCATCGGCGTGGTGATGTCGCTGACCGGTCCCGGTTCGGGCCTGGGTATTCCTGCCAAGAATGGCTTCTCGCTGTGGCCCGACACCATCGGCGGCGAGAAGGTCAAGCTCATCATCCTGGATGACGCCACCGATCCCACCCAGGCCAGCAAGAATGCGCGCCGCCTGGTGGCCGAAGACAAGGTTGACCTCATCATCGGCTCGGCTGCGGTGCCGCCCACTCTGGCCATCGCCGACGTGGCGCTGGAAACGCAGACGGTGCAGCTGGCAATCTCCCCTATCGAGACAGCTGAAGGAAAAGACGCCTGGACCTTCCGTCTGCCGCAATCTACCGCCGTCATGGCCGGTGGCGTGGTGGAGCAGATGAAGAAAATGGGTGTCAAGACCATCGGCTTCCTTGGCTACTCCGATTCCTATGGTGAAAACTGGCTCAAGGAAATGCAGCGCCTGGCTACTGCTGCCGGCATGAAGATGGGCACGGTGGAGCGCTTCTCGCGCGCCGACACCAGCGTCACTGCGCAAGCCCTGCGGGTGGTCAGCTCCCACCCCGACGCGGTGCTGGTGGTGGCCTCCGGCAGCGGCGCCGCCATGCCGCACAAGGCGCTCATCGAACGCGGCTACAAGGGCAAGATCTTCCAGACCCACAGCGCGGCCTCGCGCGACCTGATCCGCCTGGGCGGCAAGGACGTCGAAGGCTCCTACGTCATCTCCGGCCCGGCGGTGGTGCCGGAAGCACTGCCCGACAGCAACCCGTCCAAGAAGCTGGCCATGGACTTCGTCACGCGCTACGAGAAGCAATTCGGCGCCGGCAGCCGCAACCTGTTTGCGGCCCATACCTATGATGCCCAACTGGTCCTGCAAAAGGTGGTGCCGGAGGCGCTGAAGAAAGCCAAACCCGGCACCCCGGCTTTCCGCACCGCCCTGAAGGAAGCGCTGGAAACTGCCGGCCCGATCCAGATCTCGCAAGGCACGCTGCGCTATACGGCCAAGGATCACTTTGGCCTGGGTGACGATGCCCGCATCATGCTGACCATCCAGAACGGCAACTGGAAAGCCGTCAATCCGTAATCGCTGCATGGTGTGATCCGTTGCGGTGGCGCACCCGGAAAGCGGGTTGCGCCACCGTGGTTCCGTGATATTTGCTTGCTTCGCTTCCCACACATGGACTCTTCCATTGCTGCCATCCTTACCCTGGATGGCCTGACCAACGGCATCGTCTATGGCTTGATCGCCATTGCCCTGGTGCTGGTCTTCACGGTCACCCGCATTCTCTTCATTCCCCAAGGCGAATTCGTCGCCTATGGCGCGCTCACCCTGGCCATGCTGCAACAAGGCCAGCGCCCCGGCCCGCTCTGGCTGCTGCTGGTACTGGCCGTGTGCGCGGCCGCGATGCAGGCCAGCGCCCTGCTGCGCGCCGGCCAGGCCGCCCTGCTGCCACGCGCGCTGCTGGAAACGCTGGCCCTGCCACTGGCCATCGCCGCCCTGGTGTGGTGGGCCGCGCCCCAGCAGTTCCCGCTGCCGGTGCAGGTGCTGCTGACCCTGCTGCTGATCACCGCCTTGGGGCCGCTGATGTACCAGGTGGTGTTCGAATCGCTGGCTGACGCCAGCGTATTGCAATTGCTGATCGTCTCGGTCGGCATCCACCTGGCCATGACCGGGCTGGGGCTGGTGTTCTTCGGTGCCGAGGGCTTCCGCACCCCGGTCTTCTGGGATGAGCGCTGGAACCTGGCCGCGCTCACCTTGAGTGCCCAGACCGTGGTGGTGGTAGCGGCGGCCGCCGCGCTGCTGGTGGCGCTGTGGCTGTTCTCCGGCCGCACACTGTATGGCAAGGCGCTGCGCGCCACGGCGGTCAACCGCCTGGGCGCACGCCTGATGGGAATCTCCACGACGCTGGCGGGCAAATTGTCCTTTGCCGTAGCAGCGTTTATCGGTGCTCTGTCGGGTGTCTTGATCGGCCCGATGAGCACCATTTTTTATGACTCGGGTTTCCTGATCGGCTTGAAGGGTTTCGTCGCCGCCACCATCGGTGCGCTGGCCAGCTTCCCGGCAGCCGCAGGGGGCGCGCTACTGGTGGGACTGCTGGAATCCTTCAGTTCCTTCTGGGCCAGCGACTACAAGGAAGTGATCGTCTTCATGGCCTTGCTGCCGATCCTGCTATGGCGCTCGCTGGTCACGCCGGCGCATGACGAGGATGAGGAGTGAACATGATGAACAAGCGACTTCCTCTGTATGCACTGCTGGTGGTACTGGCCGCCTTCCCGCTGTTGCCTACGCCGCAGTTCTGGGTGATCCAGGCCAACTACATCGGCCTGTATGCACTGGTGGCCATCGGCCTGGTGCTGCTGACCGGCATCGGCGGCATGACCTCCTTCGGCCAGGCGGCCTTCGTCGGCATGGGCGCCTATACCACCTCCTACCTGACGACCGTGCATGGCGTCTCGCCCTGGCTGACGCTGCCACTGGGCTTGTTGATCACCGGGGTGTCGGCCTACGTACTGGGCCGCATCACGCTGCGCATGTCGGGTCACTACCTGCCGCTGGCCACCATCGCCTGGGGCATCAGTCTGTACTTCCTGTTCGGCAAGGTGGACTGGCTGGGCAAGTATGACGGTATCTCCGGCATCCCCGCGCTGCACGTGCTAGGCGTGGACCTGGCCCAGGAGCGCCATCTGTACTACCTGATCTGGGCCATCGTGCTGGCGGCCGCCTGGATTTCGCTGAATCTGCTGGATTCGCGCGCCGGACGCGCCATCCGCGCCCTCAAGGGCGGACGTTCGATGGCCGAAGCCATGGGGGTGGATACCGGGCGCTACAAGATCCTGATCTTCGTGCTGGCCGCACTGCTGGCCGCGGTGTCGGGCTGGCTGTTTGCGCACATGCAACGCACCGTCAATCCTTCGCCCTTCAGCCTGTCCATGGGCATCGAGTATCTGTTCATCGTGGTGGTCGGCGGCATCGCCCACATCTGGGGGGCGCTGCTGGGGGCCGCTGCCCTCAAGCTGCTGTCGGACCAGTTGCAGGTACTGTTGCCGGCGCTGCTGGGCGATGGCGGCAGTTATGAGAGCATCGTGTTCGGCCTGATCCTGATCGTGCTGCTCAAGTATGCCCGCGGTGGCCTGTGGCCCTGGGTGCGCGCGCTGTGGCTGCGCGTGTTCCCGCCGGCAGCGCCGCCGCTGCGCGTGGCCAAGGCTGCGGCCATGAGCAAGCGCCAGGGGCCGGCGCGCGGTGCGCCGCTGCTGCAGGTGGACCAGATCAACAAGCGCTTTGGCGGGCTGGTGGCGGTCAATGATGTGTCCTTCAACGTCAAGGCCGGTGAGATCGTCGGGTTGATCGGCCCCAATGGCGCCGGCAAATCCACCACCTTCAACCTGGTCACCGGGCTGCTGCACGCCAGCGGCGGACGGGTTGCCTTCAATGGGCGCGACATCGCCGGACTGCCGGCTCGCGCCATCGCCAGGCTGGGCATTGCCCGCACCTTCCAGCACGTGCGACTGCTGCCGGGCATGTCGGTGCTGGAAAACGTGGCGCTGGGGGCGCACATGCGCAGTGAGCAGGGTTTCCTGCGCAATACGCTCAACGCCATGCTGCACCTGGAACGGGCCGAAGAGCAGGCGCTGCTGGACGAAGCCGCACGCGCCCTGCATCGGGTCGGACTGCAACACCTGATGCACGAACAGGCCGGCAACCTGGCGCTGGGCCAGCAACGTATCCTGGAAATCGCGCGCGCCCTGTGCTGCGATCCGCTGTTGCTGCTGCTGGACGAACCGGCGGCGGGCCTGCGGCATCTGGAGAAGCAGGCGCTCTCCAAGGTATTGCAGGAACTGCGCGCTGATAGCATGAGCATCCTGCTGGTGGAACATGACATGGAATTCGTCATGGAACTGACCGACCACATCGTGGTGATGGAATTCGGCGCCAAGATCGCCGAAGGCACACCGCAAGAGATCCAGCGGCATCCTGCCGTGATCGAAGCCTACCTGGGTGGAATCGAATGAGCGAACTGGTACTGGAAGTGGCGCAACTGTGCGCCAGCTATGGCAAGGTGCAGGCGCTGCACCACATCGACCTCAAGCTCGAACGGGGCAGCATCGCGACCGTGATCGGGCCCAACGGTGCCGGCAAGTCGACCCTGCTCAACGCCATCATGGGGGTGCTGCCGGCACAGGGTTCGGTGCGTTACCAAGGGCAGGCCGTGGAACGCTGGAGCCTGGAACAGCGCGTGATGGCCGGCATCGCCCTGGTGCCGGAACGGCGCGAACTGTTTTCCAGCATGAGTGTGGAAGACAACCTCCTGCTGGGGGGGATTCCGTCGCCTGCGGCTGCGCCAGGCGCAACCGCTGGACCAGCTAGCGACCGTCTTCGAACTGTTCCCGCGCCTGAAAGAGCGGCGCAGCCAGCAGGCCGGCACGCTCTCCGGCGGCGAGCGCCAGATGCTGGCCATCGGGCGCGCCATGATGGCCAAGCGGAACTGCTGATGCTGGACGACCCCAGCCTGGGCTGGCGCCGCGCATCGTCAAGGAATCCTGCAAAT
>NZ_BADI01000057.1:0-908 GCF_000333555.1 Herbaspirillum sp. B65
GGTCGGGTCGGTGCTGGCGTTGACCACCATGGTGGCGGCCTTCCTGCTGCAGAGCTGGCACTGGCCGCCGCTGCTGGTCATTGCCACGGTGCTGTTGATGGGGGCCGGTTTTGGTGCAGCGATGGGCGCGATGATCCATTACTTCAAGTTGCAGGCCTTCATCGTTACGCTGGCCGGGATGTTCCTGGCGCGTGGGCTGTGCTACCTCATCAGTATCAATTCCATCACCATCGATGATCCGCTGTTCGTGGCCATGTCGCAGACCCGGCTGGAGTTTGCCGGCCTGTTCATCTCGCCCAGCGTGGTCATTGCCCTGCTGGTGCTGGTCGCAGCGATCTGGATGGCGCATGGCACGCGCTTCGGGCGCGCCGTCTATGCCATCGGCGGCAGCGAGCAATCGGCCATGCTGATGGGCTTGCCGGTGGGGCGGACCAAGGTACTTGTCTATGCCTTCAGTGGCTTCTGCGCGTCGGTGGCGGGCGTGCTGTTTTCCTTCTACATGCTCTCGGGCTATGGATTGCACGCGCAAGGAGTGGAACTGGATGCGATTGCCGCTGTGGTCATCGGTGGCACCCTGCTTACCGGTGGCTATGGTTACGTGGCCGGCACCCTCACCGGTGTGCTCATCCTTGGCGTGATCCAGACCCTGATTGCCTTCGATGGCAGCCTCAGTTCCTGGTGGACCAAGATCTTCATCGGCGCGCTGTTGTTCGTCTTTTGTGTCGCGCAACGTGTCATTTCACTGGGTGCCCTGCGAGGCAAACCGGCCGGATCGGCGAAAGCCGCGCCAGCCGGGGCTTAGGCGGGATTTTTTAAGCTTAATTAAGATAACTTTACATAGAGGGAGTTATACCGAAAACCATATCCATTACGCTCAAAAAATCATTAGAAATGTATTGGTAAAGCAA
>NZ_BADI01000056.1:0-3649 GCF_000333555.1 Herbaspirillum sp. B65
GCTGGCCCTTGCTGCCGCAAGCGCCGCTGCACGATCGCGCCCCCGAGCGCGAAGCGCAACAACGCTGCGCGGTGGCCACCGCCTNGTGCAAATACACGCCGCAAGCCAGTATCAGCGACCATGCCACCCTGGTGCTGGATATCGGCGCCAGCCTGCGTCTGTTCGGCGGGATCCGGGCCTTGCGGCGGCGGGTGTGCCAGACGGTGAAGCTACTCGGGCTGACGGCGCGTGTCAGTTGCGCACCGACTGCGGCTGGCGCAGCCCTGCTGGCGCGCTACGGCGCCGGCAATGTCCTCCAGATGGCTCATCTGCATCGCAAACTGGATCGACTGCCGGTGGCCGCCTTGCCGCCAGCCGGCCCTTATCTCGACTGGCTGGACGGCATCGGTTGCCGCACCCTGTCCGACTTGCGCCGCTTGCCGCGCGCCGGTGTGCAGCGGCGCGCGGATGCGCGGATGCTGGAGTTGCTGGATCAAGGAAGTGATGGAAGCCTTCCTCAAGGCCGAGGGCAAGAAGATCAACGTGCTCTTCGCCCATAACGACGATATGGCCATCGGCGCCATCCAGGCCATCGAGGAAGCGGGTCTGAAGCCGGGCAAGGACATCACCATCATCTCCATCGATGGCGTCAAGGGTGCCTTCGAAGCCATGATGGCCGGCAAGCTCAACGTGACCGTCGAGTGCAGCCCGTTGCTGGGTCCGCAACTGATGCAGATCGCCAAGGACATCAAGGCCGGCAAGGAAGTGCCCAAGCGCATCACCACCGAGGAAGGCGTCTTCCCGGCTGAAGTGGCGGCCAAGGAATTCCCCAACCGCAAGTATTGATGGATTGATGGCGGCATGACAGCCACGCGCGCACTGTCTCTCGCAGGGCGCGCGCGGTTGCTGTGCGTGCATCAGAGTTCCGATGGTTCTGATGGAGTTGCGATGACGATGTCTGTCGGGGCGCAGGCGCGTCCCATGCTGGAATTGAGTGGTATCCACAAGGCATTCGCGGGCGTGAAGGCGCTCACCGATGTCGGCTTGCGGCTGTTCCCAGGGGAAGTGCATACCTTGATGGGACAGAATGGCGCAGGCAAGTCCACGCTGATCAAGGTGCTGACCGGCGTGCATGAACCCGATCAAGGCAAGATCGAACTGGATGGCCGCGCCATTGCGCCGGCCTCCACCCTGGAGGCGCAGGCGCTGGGCATCAGCACGGTCTACCAGGAAGTCAACCTGTGTCCCAACCTGTCGGTGGCCGAGAACATCTTCGTGGGTCGCTATCCACGCCGCTTCGGACGCATCGACTGGAAGAGCGTGCACGCGCAATCCAAGCAATTGCTGCAACAGTTGCAGATCGATATCGATGTGGGTGCGCAATTATCATCCTATCCGCTGGCGATCCAGCAGATGGTGGCGATCTCGCGCGCACTGTCGGTCTCGGCGAAGGTATTGATCCTCGATGAACCCACGTCCAGCCTGGACGAGGCCGAGGTACAGCAACTGTTCAAGGTGCTGCGCCGCCTGCGCGAACAGGGCATGGCGATTCTCTTCGTGACCCACTTCCTGGACCAGACCTACGAGATTTCAGATCGCATCACCGTGCTGCGCAATGGCGTGCGCGAGGGCGAATACCTGGTCTCGGAGCTGTCGCGACTGGACCTGGTCAACAAGATGGTGGGCGTGACCGCAATCGATCATCGCAAGGTCGAGGCCGGCGCCGAGGCGTTGGCCGCCGAGTTGTCCACCGATGAAACCGGCACGGGCGAAGTCTTCCTGCAGGCCGATGGCTTCGGTCGGCGCGGCGTACTGGCCCCGCAGGACCTGGAGTTGCGGCGAGGTGAAGTATTTGGTCTGTGCGGTCTGCTGGGTTCCGGGCGTACCGAGATGGCGCGCCTGCTGTTCGGTGCCGACCGCGCCGATTGCGGGCAGTTGCGTATCGAAGGTCGCAGTGTGAAGCTTAATGTACCGCGCGATGCGATTGCCGCCGGCATCGGTTTCTGTTCGGAAGATCGCAAGAAGGAAGGTGCGATCCTGGAGCTGTCGGTGCGTGAAAACATCATCCTGGCCTTGCAGGCGCGTCAGGGTTTGTTCCGCGTGTTGCCACGCAAGCGCCAGAACCAGATCGCCGCCGATTACGTGAAGTGGCTGGGCATCAAGACTGCCGACCTGGAAACGCCCATCGGCCTGCTTTCCGGCGGCAACCAGCAGAAGGCCTTGCTGGCGCGCTGGCTGGCCACCGATCCGGGAATGCTGATCCTGGACGAACCCACGCGCGGCATCGATGTGCGCGCCAAGCAGGAGATCATGGATTTCGTCATCGCCATGTGCCGCAAAGGCATGTCCATTCTTTTCATCTCCTCGGAAATTCCCGAGGTCCTGCGTTGCAGTGACCGCATGTTGGTCCTGCGCGATCGGCGTGCCTGCGGTCAATACCGACGCGGCGAACTCGATGAGCAATCGGTCTTGCAGGTCATCGCAGGAGAGGCCGCATGAGTGCATCCATGGATTCCAAACTGATTCCCGAGAGCAGCACCGGCAGCCCGTCACCGATGCTGGCGGCGCTGCTGCGTCATCCGCTGGTGCGCCCGCTGGCAGCGCTGGCCTTGCTGTTGCTGATCGACTTCCTGCTGGTGCCCGGTTTCTTCAAGCTGGAGATCAAGGACGGTCACCTGTATGGCGCGCTGATTGACATCATCAACCGCGCCGCCCCGCTGATGCTGGCGGCGCTGGGCATGACGCTGGTCATCGCCACCCGTGGAGTGGACATTTCGGTGGGTGCGGTGGTGGCCATTTCCGGCGCGGTCGCGGCGATCCTGATCGGCGGCAAGATGGTGGTGGTCAATGGGGTGCCGGAATACGTCAGCAATGTGCCCATGCTCTGGGCGCTGTGCGCGGCGATGGCCGCAGCGTTGCTGTGCGGCGCCTGGAACGGCTTGCTGGTGGCCGGTCTCGGCTTGCAACCCATCATCGCCACCTTGATCCTGATGGTGGCCGGGCGCGGGCTGGCGCAGTTGCTCACCGATGGCCAGATCGTCACGGTCTATTACAAGCCCTTCTTCTTCCTCGGAGGCGGTTACCTGTTCGGTTTGCCGTTCTCGCTCTACATCGCCGGGGCCATGTTCCTGTTGCTGGCACTGCTGATGAAGAAGACCGCGCTGGGCCTGTTCATCGAATCGGTCGGCATCAATCCGGTAGCTTCGCGCCTGGCCGGCATCCGCACTGCGGCGCTGATCTTCTTTGTCTACATGTTCTGCAGTGCCTGTGCCGGTCTGGCCGGGTTGATGATCGCCTCCAACATCAAGAGCGCCGACGCCAACAATGCCGGTCTCTTGCTGGAGCTCGATGCCATCCTGGCCGTCACGCTGGGCGGTACTTCGCTGGCGGGGGGCAAGTTCAGTCTGGTGGGTAGTGTCATCGGTGCGCTCATCATTCAGACGCTGACCTATACGATCTATTCGCTGGGGGTGCCGCCTGAAGTCAATATGGTGGTCAAGTCCATCGTGGTGTTCCTGGTCTGCCTGTCGCAGTCGCCGGAGTTCCGCCGCATGTTGAGGATGTCCAAATCATGATGCTTGCTTCTTCCTTGCGGCGCGCTTCGCACGCGCCGTGGTTTACCTCCATGGTCACCGTGGTGTTGCTGGTGGTCATGCTGTGGCCGCGCCTC
>NZ_BADI01000055.1:0-10179 GCF_000333555.1 Herbaspirillum sp. B65
AGACCGCATAGGGCCAGATCAGGAAGGTCTTGTAGAGCGCCGCACCGCGCCGCACGCGGTCGGCAAAGACCGCCAGCAGCAGCGACAACGCCAATCCGAAGAAGGCCACCAGCGCCGAGAAGACCGCCGTGGTGCGGAACGCTTCGAGATAGGTGGGATCAGCGAAGAGGGTCTTGAAATTGTCGAACCAGACGAATTCGGAATAGCCGTGGGCCACGATTTGGGGGGTAATCTCTTGCTCGCGGAAGACACCGCGCAAGCTGCGGGTGAGGCCGAATTCATTGTTCAACAACACCAGCGGCATCCCATCGAGCTGGGCGCAGCGCAGGGTGGCGCGGTTCTTCTGGAAGCTGCCGGCCTGCGCCACCGCCCACATCGGGTAGCGCGCCACCGGCAGGGTCTGCAATTCCAGGTCGGGGTCGGCCGGCAGCACGGTCATGCCGATTTCCAGCTCGCCGCTGGCGACCCGCTGCTCGATCTGCGGGCCGGTATCTTCCTTGAGCACGATGGCAATCTCTGGATGACGCTCGCGGAAGGCCTTCAGTACCGGCGTGCAGAGGATGTTGATCATGGGCGGGATGCCGATTTCCAGGCGGCCGCAGCGCAGCGCCTTGGTATCGCGCACCTCGGCGTCGAGCCGCTGCATCGAGGCCAGGATCTGCTGGCCCTGTTCATACACCACGCGACCGGTATCGGTGAGTTGCAGGCGACGCCCATCGCGGATCAGCAAGGGTGCGTCCACCTCGTCCTCCAGCTGGCGCACCATCTTGCTGACGGTGGACTGGGTCACGTGCAAGGTGTCGGCGGCGCGGCTGAAACTGTTCAGGCGCACCGTTTCGGTGAAATAGCGCAGGGCGCGGATATCCATGGCGGCGGGGGCTTCAGGCAAAGGTGGAGTGGCTTGGAAAAGTATGCATTTTCCGACTGCAACGGCGGAATTTAAATCATACAGCGCATACAGGCCGACTTCTATACTTGGTTCAAACAAGATGCAAGAAGTCCGTCAAGGATGCACTTCGCCCCCACCCTAAAGAACCCGAGCAGGAGCACACTCATGGATAGCCAGCGCATCCGCCAGCCCGCATTGGCCGGCAAAGTCATGTCTGCCGCACAGGCGGCGACCTTCTTCCACAACGGCATGACCATCGGCTTGAGCGGCTTTACCCGCGCCGGCGATGCCAAGGCCATGCCGCGTGCACTGGCTGACCGTGCTGCGCAGGAAGAACTGCATTTCACCGTCATCACCGGCGCCTCGCTGGGCAATGGCAGCGACGGCTTGATGGCCGAAGCGGGGCTGCTGGCGCGACGCCTGCCGTTCCAGGTCGACCCCACCCTGCGCAAGCAGATCAATGCCGGCCAGGTCATGTTCATCGACCAGCACCTGTCGGAAACCGCCGAGCAATTGCGCAGCGGCACGCCCTCGCGCATCGACATCGCCGTCATCGAAGCCGCGGCCATCACCGAAGAGGGCATCGTGCCCACCATGTCGGTGGGCAATTCGGCCAGCTTCGTGGAGCAGGCCAAGCAGATCGTCATCGAACTCAATACCAGTATGCCGGTGGCCCTGGAAGGCTTGCACGACATCTACCTGCCGGCGGCTCGTCCCGAGCGCAAACCCATCCCGCTGACCGCCGCGGGCGACCGCATCGGTCATCCGACCATTCCCTTCGATCCGGCCAAGGTGGTGGCCATCGTGTTGACCGAAACGCCCGACAGCCCCTCCACGGTCTTGCCGCCGGACGACGAAACCCGCGCCATCGCACGCCACGTGATCCACTTCCTGGAGTGCGAAGTGGAAGCCGGCCATCTGCCGCATACGCTGGCACCGCTGCAGGCCGGCATCGGCACGATTGCCAATGCGGTCTTGCACGGACTGGTGGATTCACCCTTCCGCAACCTGGTGATGTATTCGGAAGTGCTGCAGGACAGCGCCATCGAACTGCTGGACTCGGGCCAGTTGGCCTTTGCCTCGGCCTCGTCGATCACGCTGTCGCAAGCCAAGTACGAGCACTTCCTGGCCAACCTCGATCGCTATCGCGACAAGCTGGTACTGCGCCCGCAGGAGATCAGCAATCACCCGGAAGTGGTGCGCCGGTTGGGCATCATCGGCTTGAACACGGCGCTGGAGTTCGACCTCTACGGCAACGTCAATTCCACCCACGTGGGCGGCACCCACATGATGAACGGCATCGGCGGCTCGGGCGACTTCGCGCGCAATGGGCAGATCTCGATCTTCGTGTCCAAGTCGGTGGCCAAGGACGGCGCCATTTCCAGCGTGGTGCCGATGGTGTCACACGTGGACCACAGCGAGCACGATGTCGATGTGCTGGTCACCGAGTGGGGGCTGGCCGACTTGCGTGGACTGGCGCCGCGCGAGCGGGCGCTGAAGGTGATCGAACAGTGCTGCCACCCGGACTACCGGCCGCAACTGCGTGACTACTTCGAACGTGCCTGCCAGGCGGGCGGTCATACGCCGCATCTGCTGGGCGAGGCGTTCTCGTGGCACCAGCATTACGCACAGCATCGCACCATGCGCCTGGATCAGCACAAGGGCTGAAGCTGCCGATGATGTGCCAGGGAAGATGCCTGCATCAAGCTATTGCCCCTTGTACTTAACTTATACTTAACTTATACCTGCTTAGAACTCATTTCACCAATAGGCGTGAAATGAGTTCTAGATAAGGGGCAAATCTGTTCCTGGTCCACCTGCTTCTCGGCACCATCTGCGCGGCTGGGTATGCGTATGCGGATTCGTCTTCGAATTGACACGCCGCTTGCGTCGCGTGTTCCAGCACGTATCTGGAGAGGCGTCCGTTGACGCGAGACTATCAAGCGTCGTTCAAGGAGGATGGTTGGCGCAACTTCTTTTGAGCATCTTGAACATCCGGGAACAAGGCCAAAGCATCGTTTTGAATGCGCTGTCGGTTAACTTCTGCGCTGTAGTAGCCAAGCTTGGTCATCGTATCGCTGGGCAATCCATGTCTGATATTGATCGCCCGCGCCGATTGTTCCCGATAGGCTTGCTCGGAGGCTGCCCTGGTGGCAGAAGTATTTAAATGATTTACCAGATTCTCAAGAATCTGCGGATAGGCCGCCAGCGCCAATGATCCCCCTAACGCGCCCACAGGAGAGCCTGACCCGGCCGAGTCTCCGACAAGCACGACATTCGACCGCATGGTGTTGTCGGCGCGCTTCATTTTCACATCAATTCTCTGAGATGAGAATTCGATCGTTTCATCCGAAATCCTCATGTCTGAGCCACCCACCTCACACATAAGCTGTGCTGCACTCATGGCGTTGCTGATGGCGGCAGCATCGAATGGCTTGTCAGGCTCAATGCCTAAGGACATGTTGACGAGCGCCCCCTCTTGCCGATGAAGATGATGAATCGCGGTCAGTTGTTTTTTTTCTTTGTCAAACATCACGCCGAACAGTCCTGGCGCAGTATTTTCGGGGCCAGTGTAATTGGCCTGGTACCAGCTCTCTACGGTAGGGCTAATGGTTTGTTCACTCACTAGCGACGCATTCTTACTGTTTGCACCCTCGGCCACGACAATGAGATCGAATTCAATGGCTGGATCGATATCTTCTTTTTCATCGTTCGCGCCTACCGTCAGTCTCGCAGCGTAGTCAGCGCTTTGTCCCATTGAAGTGAGCAAGGAGACTTCGGCGGAAATGACATCGATATTCTCCTGGGTCAGGCAATACTGGTTCAACCCTTTTTCCAGATTCCTGATCTGGCATAGTGCTACGTTGTGCGCACTGATCGTCGACAGATTCGGATATTGCCAATCCCTGGCATCAACCGCTGCAACAGGCTCCCCTTGCGGCCATTCGAGATTCATATAGGCCATAGGCTCAGTGTGCCGCGTCTTCGTAGACGTCTGCAAATCCAGATAGTCGGTTTTTTCCCGATTCTTGCCGAGGCGAACCGGTATCTGCGCCGAAGTATGGATGCCATCATTATTGGTCAGCCACTTCACGATCTAAAGGCGGAGTTATCCGACTTGATGATTCTTCCTTGATTCGTGGCGAAAATACCTTCTTCCGAGCCGATATTATTCCGATTGATATCGATTAACTTGTGTTCGATCAGATGTCGAAGCAAGACTCCTTCTGGCGCCAATTTGGCCAGCGTAAACAGCGCTTCTTCTTTGAGTACGAAGGTATTTTGACGGGTATATGCGGTTCTCTTTTCAGCCACGATCACATGAAATCCGTTGTTCTTCAGTGTCAGTGCTGCAGCGAATCCAGCGGTACTTCCCCCGGACACAAGAGCGACCCTCATGCCTGGATTGCGCTCTTTTTTCTCCGCTAGTTCAGACATCAGTGCCTTGATGGCAGACACATCATTTGCTGTAGTGTTCACTGCATAGTCCGACGCACCATGAAGAGTAGGCAAAGCACCCGCCAGTTGACGAAGAACTGCGCCCTTTCCCTGGTTCTTGTTCAACTGCTGCATGGTGTTGCATGTGCTGGCCTCACCTGGTTCAGGAGTCGCTACTTCCGGTTGAGCCTGGGTGGGTAATTGCGAAGGAATTTCATAGTCTTCCGCTGGATGCGGGGGGGATGTGACATTCATCATATTGGTTCCATTTTTTAGTTGACTGAAACAGATCGGGTCGCCATAGGCAGATCGCTGCCAACGACTTTCTGTTTGTAGAGATCTGTTGCGAGATGCAGCATGTCGCTGCAAATAGTATGTGCCCACAGCTAGGTGATAGTTTCAGCAGTCTGTAAGGGACTTGCACAGCGTCTGTGTCCGGCGCATTTTCGCGAAAAATCTCTTCGGAAAGTTTCCTTAAAAAATGTGCGGCTTTCTCTGAAGAAAAGCAAGGTCAATCCGGCAGACCGGCTAGCAGGAGGCACATCTCAAGTGACGCTTGCGCCGCGCACGGCATCCCTCACGGTGCGCGATGTGCGGACATACCGGTTGACCGTTCGGTGGAACCGTCAACCTTCGTTGGTCGACATACCCATGCACAGGCAGACGCCGATTTCATCTGCAGGATCCCTTCATCTCCCTGCCTCGCTGCCGCCTGCCTCCAATCGACAGAGAACAATGAACACCTGCCCAATCCCATGAGGGCGCGGCCTTATTGCATACCTTGATCATAGAAGCGTTTCATTTCCCCGGTCGCAGTGAAGAAATTTGCTTCAACGACGTAATGACAACAACCTTGGACCATGATCGGTATGCCGTGATCCGCTTGAACGGGCGGAGTATTCCGACACAAAACCTATTAGACCATTTCATGAAAAACCTACCTCTTCATTCGGCCGTCGACATCCGCCTCTTGCAGGAACCCATGCTCGCTGCTCCCAGTGCACCAGAGCCTGGCACTGCTTCTTCCGAGATGACGACGCAGCCTGAACTGCCATGTCGACCCGCCATGCTGGACATTCGCCACGAACAGCGAATCCGCGCGCAGCAGCGCGCAACCCATTCGGAAATCACATCTGTGCACGCCGATGTAGAGCGCACTCAGGATCATCACGATATCGAGGTTCAGGCCAGCCCTCTGGACTGGCCTGTGCTGCGGTGTCCGCTGATGATCGATGTTGCCAGTGGCCGCCTGTCGGCGGCCAGCGCCGGCGCCGCAGACGATGCCCCTGCCCTGAGCAGCCTGCTCGACGAGCTGAACCTCGCTCCCGCGTTTCTGGAACAGATCAAGCATCTGGCCCAGGAACTTCCGCCAGGGCAACCACTGGAGTTGCGTTATTGCATGGGTGCATCGATGGACGCGCAGTATCGTCACCTGCAGTCGCGCTTCGCGGTCAAGCAGGCGCTGCTATGGAAGGACGGCGACCATGCCGCGCGCCGGCGCGAGGAGGTGCTGGCGGCCGCGACCGAACATGCGCCTTGCACCGGAGCCGCAGATGACTTTGTAGAGATCGAACTCAAGGGCATCAGCGTCATCAGTGCCGCCTTGGCCGGGATGCGCCAGCAAGCTGCGCTCTGGGACGAAAAAACCGGCCATGACGATTACGCCCGGCTATGCAGCGTGATGCCCGAGGTTTCGGTGCATATCGCTCCCGATGGTGCATCCATCGAGTCGTTCAGGCAGGCGATCTGTTGCGAACTGGCCAAGCCTTCCCATGCGGACTTTCGCGCCAGCCAAGCTCTTATCCACGCACGTTATCAGGCTGGGCGGATCGAACACAGCTGGCGCGCGCTGGGCGGCAGTATGATAGGTGGTGCCGTGTATTCGCTGGGCATGATGATGCTCAACAACTACATCAACCACAGCATGATCCCGGCCGAAATGCGTCGCGAAACTGGGTTGAGTCGCCAGAGCACGGCAGAGAAGCTGTTTTCGGATGTATCTGAAGAGCTCCTGTCGGTGGCGACGCCCTGGCAGAAATTCCTGATGACATTTGATCCCAGCTGGCAACTGGGTAGTTGGGAAATCTTTGACAACGCCATCCTCGACTGCGTCCTGGGTGACGATGAGGCAAAGCGGGAGACGTCCCAGCAAACACTTGAAGGCCCCTCGGGTGGCGATGTTCACTCTGAGGATAGTAAGGACAGTGGCGCTGCGGCAATCGCCGATACCGAGGCAGCGTCGCTGGCCGGTGCGTTGGTGGCGTCACAACAGAGGATAGGGCAAGGGCTGGCAGAACTGACCTCGGCCAGTTTGCGATCAGGACTAAGTTCAGTGGCCGCCAAAGCGGCGGCGATGATGGGGCAGATGGCCTCTTCCGCTTCGTTCGCGGTACCGGCAGGCATCATGTCCGGCGTATTCTCTTGGCCTGATAAGGCCATCGAGATCTGGAAGCCCGGTCGTACCGCCAGCGCCTTCAAGTCCGGATTCAAGGTTGCGGTGACTTCGCCGCTCTCCAGCCTGGCGTGCAGTGCCGGATTTTTCCTGAAGATGGGTGAAGTGGCGGCCGAGACTGAGGCGGCGGTCTTGCAGGCGCTTGAGCAGGGACAACTGGCCTGGCCCCAGTACAATCCCTTCGATGCCACCCAATCATTCGACCGCAGCGACATTGAACAGGTCAAGCGAGCGGTCTGGGATATGACCCAAGAACAGCTCAACAATGAGCCTGATGCACTAGCGGTGCGGCTGTCGGTGCCGATGGAGTTTATCTCGGGCGTCGTGCAAGGCAGCATTTCGCTCATTCCTGGGATGAATCAGGCGATTTCGTTTGCCTTGGATACGCTGTTCTTCGGTCCTGGCGAGTTGCTCTGGATGACCATCACGGGGGTCATCTCCAATCGCGCCAATGAACAGGAACTGCGTAGTCGTCTTGCCGCGGTGATGCAGTCCTGTTCGCATGAGGATGTTGGCTCGATCCGGAGCAGGCGCATTGCCGTGCAGTTTCTGCTGGATAACCGACTGATCTCCGAGGAAGGCTTGCGTCAGTGGCAGCAACAGACAGTTGCGATGTTGGGCGGCGCCATGATCCATCCGGTATATGAGGGCGGCAGTTACCTCAAAAATGGAGGACGGGTAGGGCTGCGGGCATTGGCCGAGCTACCCACACGCGTCGGTGCGACCATGCCTACCGCACTACGCCGTCTGAGCTCGCGCACCGGAGAGCTACTCTCTACGGCTGGCAAGTACGCACGTACCGGCGCTGGAGCAGCCGTGGATTGGGCGGTTTCCGCAGGCGTGTCGGTGGCGCGTCCGCCGATTTCCTATCTGCGTGGCGCAGAACACGCACCGGATGCGGCGGCCGCCCGCCGCTATGCTGAGATGCTCAAGGCACTTCCTGCACGGGTAAGCAAGACCATGACGGATCTGCTCGGACCGGATGAGCACAATCTATCCATACGGACCCGCTTGCCCTACGAAAGGGCCGTGACAGGAAAGCCTCGCAGCGATGCGCTCGCGCAGGTACCAGCGTCAAATAATTGATGCAGGCATTGTTGCGCTCGGCACGCACGGCCACCTTCAGAAGGTTTCCCAATCTCCATCGGCCTCTTCCTTTTTGAATGAGGATGAGGGTGCGGGCGCAGGTTTGTTGGCACGGGGCGGTACCTTGGCAGGTAGTGAGCGGGCCGCGGCAGGTGCCGGCTTGGGCGCCGTCTTCACCACCACGGCCGCGCGGGCCACCGGAGCCGGGTGGGCGATGCCGCCGGCTGTCTTGAAGATCCCCACCGCACTACGCAATTCGGTCGCCTGTTCGGACATCGCCTGGGCCGCCGCTGCGGCTTGCTCCACCAGGGCGGCATTTTGCTGGGTGACCTGGTCCATCTGGCTCAAGGCCTGGTTCACCTGCTCGATGCCCGTGGTCTGCTCGGAGGACGCGGCCGAAATCTCGGTCATGATATCGGTCACGTTGCGTACCGCCTGCACCACTTCATTGATGGTCTGGCCGGCTTCGCTGACCAGATGCGTGCCGCGTTGTACGCGCTCACCCGACAGGCTGATGAGATCCTTCACATCTTTGGCGGCGGCAGCGCTGCGCTGGGCCAGCGAACGCACCTCGCTGGCGACCACTGCAAAGCCGCGCCCTTGCTCACCGGCCCGGGCCGCTTCCACGGCGGCGTTGAGCGCCAGGATATTGGTCTGGAAGGCGATGCCTTCGATGACGGTGATGATGTCGGACACCTTGTTGGAGCTGTCGGAAATTTCGTTCATGGTATCGATCACACGCCCGACCACCTCACCGCCCTTGACCGCAAGCGTGGAGGCGTTTTCCGCCAGGACATTGCCCTGCCTGGCATTGTCCGAATTCTGGCGCACCGTGGAGGTCAGCTCTTCCATGCTCGACGCCGTTTCTTCCAGCGATGCTGCCTGCTGCTCGGTGCGTTGGGACAAGTCGGTGTTGCCGGTGGCGATTTCGCCAGCGGCCACGGAAATGGATTCACCCGACGATTGAATGCCGCGCACGATGGTCGTGAGCTGTTCGCGCATGGTCGCCAGCGAGGCCATCAGGCTATCGCGATCGTTGTTATTCAAGGGCACCGGCACGGTCAGGTCACCCGAGGCAATATGGTGGGCCACCTGGGCAGCTGCCGCCGGCTCTCCGCCCAGGGCATTGAGGATGCTGCGGGTGATTGCAAAGCCGGCGATGATGGCCAACAGGACGGTCAGGGCACCGGCGCCGATGAGCACCGACAGGGTGGAACTGCTCAATGCACGGACCTGCTCGCTACGCACCTTGAGCAGCGACTCTTCGGCCTGGTTGAATTCAGTCTGCACCGCACGGAAGCGGTCCATGTGGACCTTGTCGTTAGCTGCACCGAAATACGCTTGCAGGGCTTGCGTTGAGCCACTGGCGTTGGCCTCTTTGCGCAGTTTGATCAAGGTCTGGTCGACCTCTTCGATCTTGTTGGTCAGCTCCAGCATTTCGGCCAGGCGTTTTTGCTGGGCCGGGTTGTCAGAGGTCAGCTTCTTGGCTTCGTCGAAGGCCTTCCTGAATTCTTTGCGCCCCTCCAGATAGGGAGCAAGGAAAGCCTCGTTGCCCGAGGCCACGTAACCACGAATGCCGGTCTCGATGTTGACCATATTGACCAGCATATAGTCAGCCGTGCCCATCACCTCGTAGGTATGAACATTCATGGAGCTGGCGGCTCCCAGCTTGTTGAAATTGAACAGCGACAAGGCACTTCCCGCCAGTGACACCACCACCATGCAAAGAAAGGCCAACCCCAATTTTCGACCAACGGTCAATGATCCAAACATTTTCCCCACCCCTTTGTTCCCAGCCGAATCGCTGGTTTTTTTCAAGTTGAAAGGCACGCAAACGATGCCCAACTGCATATCGACAGCCCCCACGGCTGCGATGTCCTTGCTGCAAAAGAAGAACTAGAACGCATCAAGTCTTCATGGCCTTGGCAATCGCCGCGGCGGCCACGGATTGGGGGCCATCATTGCGTTGGGTGTCGGCGTGAAGCGCGATGTCTTCAAAGGTTGAAGTCAGGCTCTCCATGATCTCCTGGAGCCTGTTGAGCTGATACATCAGCTCTCTTGAGCTACGATGGACGAGATCGTCACCAGCTTGTTCGATGGCCATTGCTAATTCCCCCACTTTAGAAATCCGATGCGAATGCCCGCTCCGCCTCTGCGGAGGTCGTCATTCATTTCCAAAGTTGCCCTGGACAAGAGGGGAAGTTGTCACCCACAGTTCTGCAAAGCAATTTGTTGGATTCGATATAGTTGCCCAGCCCGTCCTTGAATCNTAGGAATTTCCCTATATAACCCATTTTTGTTAATTTAACGAAGC
>NZ_BADI01000054.1:0-12553 GCF_000333555.1 Herbaspirillum sp. B65
AGCGCTTGCACCGAATGCCCTTGTCCTGGTGGGACCGGAGCCCTGGATCCCGCGGTGCCTGCGCGACCTGTCGCGTGGGTGCCTGCGGTAGTGAGTATTATATCTTATAGAAGACTTGGCTTCTACAGGTCTCCTCGCCTCCAGCCCATCGTGCCCGTCCTGCGCCCTCTGGCCTGCCTTGCGCGCCGCTGATCTGCTTGCAACATGAACCTGCTGCTGCCGGGAAAGATGCGGTCTTTGTGGTGTGAAGCCGGAAGTATACCGGGTTAGAGAGAAATGCGTTCCCAAAAATAAAGCGGGCCGCAGCCCGCTTCTTCAACCACTGGAATCCTAGCCCATCCAGACCGCCACCGACAGCAGCAGCAACAGGAACATCCACAGCAACAAGGCGCGCCAGACCAGGCCGACCGTGCTTTGCAGGGTGCGCGGGGACGGAGTGTCGCCGGGCAGGCCATCGCTTTCCTCGGGCATGGAATCCACCGTGGCCGCGTCGGCGGGCAGGATGATGCCGGCGGCAGCCTGCTTCTCGGTCCCGAAGCGCACGCCCATGGCGCCGCCACCGGCGGCCAGGATGATGCCGGCGGCTTCGTCGTCCCAGCGGCTGGCGAAGTTGCGCCAGGCGTAGATGGCATCCTCGAAGTTGCCGACCACGGCAAAGGCCGATGCCGTCAGGCGGGCCGGAATCCAGTCGATCCAGTAGAAAGCCTGGGCGGCGAAACGGCCGAAGGCCTCGAACTTCATGTGATCCGGCTCGTTCCAGGCGCGTGCAAGGTATTCGGCCACGCGATACATCACCGCCAGTGCCGGGCCGACCGGCATCAGGAACCAGAAGAACACGCCGAAGACGTGACGATGGGTGGTGATCAGCGCACGTTCGGAGGCGATGCGCGAGATTTCGCTCACGTCCATGCCGGCGGTGTCCAGCTTGGTCCATTCGGCCAAGAGCGTGCGTGCGGTCATTTCGTCACCACTGTTGAGCGCCATCTGAATGGACGTGAAGTAATGGCTGTAATGACGGAAACCCAGGGTCATGTAGACCACCAGCACGTTCCAGGCAAAGGCCGCCACCAGGCTCACGTGCAGCAGGACCCAATAGACCAGCGCCACCGGCACGGTGAGCGCGCCCACCATCACCACCCAGCCTAGGCGGCCATGATGCACCTGGCCAGCGTTGAACCAGCCTTCTATCGTGGCGGCGAAAGACTTGATGGAGGCATACACCGGATTGTCTGCGCGCAGTGGTTTGAGTTGTTCGATTAACAGCGCAAAGAGAATGGAAAGAAAAGTCATCAAGCAGCCTTATGGGTCTCTGTAGCCCGTACGATAGCGCAGTGCAAGATGGGAATCAAACAATTGATTCGTTGATCAGAATCAAGCGCGCAATGTCACGGGTTTTTACTTATTTGAACACTAACGGTGACTTCGCGTCGCTCATACACTACAAAATGAGCGAAAAATCAGGAGGGCGGTCAGCTGCGCAGGAAATGAAAGAGATTGCGCAACATGCCCGCGGTGGCGCCCCAGATGAAATAACGTTCATAGGGCATGGTATAGAAGCTGCGGCGGCCCACCGGGGCCGGCAGCTCGACCGAGCGGCGCTGGTGGTTCACGCCATCCATCAGGAAGGCCAGTGGCACCTCGAAGATCTCGGCCACTTCGCGCGGATCGCCCACCGCTTCAAAGGGGGGCTGGATCAATCCGGCCACCGGAGTGACCCGGTAACCGGTGCCGGTGAAGTAATCCGGCAGCGAACCGATGACCTCGATATGCTGGCGCGCCAGGCCGATCTCTTCTTCGGTCTCGCGCAGGGCGGTTTCGATGGCCGAGCCATCGTAGTCTTCGCGACGACCGCCGGGGAAGCTGATCTGGCCGGCGTGATCCTTCAGGTCAGCGGTGCGGCGCGTGAACAGTACCGTCATGCCTTGCTCGCGCAGCACGATCGGGATCAGTACCGAGGCCAGCCGGAAGCGCCCACGGGTCTCGGCCATGCGCGCCATCTGGTCGCCGCTGTGCTCGGGCTCCCAGCGCGGTGGATCGGCGAAGCGCTGGCGCAGCCAATCGGCGTTCAGGCGCGCCGCTTCCAGGGCGCTCTCGCCGGCGACGGTGTCTACCGGCAGGTTGACGGGGTCGAAACTGGCCACGTTATGCTCGCTTGATCTGTTGAGAAGAATTCAATGCAGCAGACGGAAACGAAAAAGGGGCGTCGTAAGACACCCCTTTTCCTGACGCATCAACAGGCGACCGATTACTCGGCAGCGGCAGCCTTTGCCGCACGGCTGGGCAGCTTTTCCTTGATACGTGCCGACTTGCCCGAACGTTCGCGCAGGTAGTACAGCTTGGCACGACGCACGTCACCACGACGCTTGACTTCGATCGAGGCGATCAGCGGCGAGTACAGCTGGAAGGTACGCTCAACGCCTTCGCCCGAAGAAATCTTGCGGACGATGAAGTTGGAGTTCAGACCACGGTTACGGCGGGCGATGACCACGCCTTCGTAAGCCTGGGCGCGCTTGCGGGTACCTTCAACCACGTTCACGTTGACAATCACGGTGTCGCCGGGGGCGAAGTCGGGAATGTTCTTGGCGAGACGCGCGATCTCTTCTTGCTCGAGTTGCTGGATCAGATCCATTTTTTGCTCCTGTAACCATCTTGCCGGCGCCGTTGCCACGAGGGCTCAATGTGTAGCCCGGTAGAGGATGGGGTTTCAAACACGGCAGCCTGGGCCACCGCACGGTGCAGGTCCATTGCTGGGCCTGCGGTACTGCATTTGCTGCCTTTTGCTACTAAGACTTCGGGTTGGCAGCCTGCTGCGGCAGACTGCCCAGAAACTTTTCATCAGCCTTGCTCAACAGGCCCTGCTCGCGCGCCCTGACGATGAGGTCGGGACGCTTGGCCTGCGTGGCTTCCAGTGCCCGCTGCCGGCGCCATTTCTGGATCTCGGCATGGTGTCCACCCAAGAGGATGGGGGGCACCGGTTCACCTTCATAGACTTCCGGCCGCGTGTAGTGCGGCGAATCCAGCAGTCCATTGACGAAACTGTCTTCCACCGCCGAGGCGCTGTCGTTGAGCGCACCCGGCAACAGCCGGATCACTGCATCCATCAGCGCCATCGCCGGCAATTCACCACCGGAGAGAACGAAATCGCCGATGCTGATTTCTTCATCCACGCACTTGTCGAGCAGGCGCTGGTCGATCGCTTCATAGCGTCCGCACAACAGCACGGCCCCACTATCCTGCGACAGCCGCACCACGCGCTCATGCGTCAGCGGTGCGCCTTGCGGTGAAAGATAGATCACACGCGGCTTGGCCAGACCCAGCGTCTGCTGGCGCTGCTGCGCCGCCTCGATAGCGGCTTGCAGCGGCTTGGCCAGCATCACCATGCCGGGACCGCCGCCATAGGGGCGGTCATCCACGGTGCGGTGATTGTCGGTCGTGAATTCACGCGGATTCCACAACTGCAGACCCCAACGCTGCTGCTCCAGCGCCCGGCGGGTAATGCCGGACTGCGTCAACGCGGCAAACATCTCGGGAAACAGAGTGACGACATCAAACTGCATCACGCCTCCATTTCCTGGTATCTCGTGAATCTCTTGCCATCAGCGAGCCGGAAAAGAAAAAACTGACCGCTGAGGTCAGTAATCCTTGTCCCAATCGACGATGATCTTTTTTTCGCTCTGCTGCACCGTCTTGACGAACTGATCGACAAACGGAATGAGCATTTCGGGTGCCGCCGCGGATTTCTCCTTGGCGCCCTTCTTCGGCTTGGCTTCAGCAGTTGCCTCGGGAGCAGTTTCCTGCACCGGAGCCGTCACCTTCAGGATGGGGTGGGCGCCGTTGTCCATCATGTCGGACACCACGCCCAGGTGTTCACCCTGGAGATTTTCCACCGCCGAGCCGATCAGATCGACCCAGTAGAATTCGTTGTCATCCAGCGCCGGGAAGTGCTTGCGGGAGATGGAAACCACCGTTCCCTTCATCGCTTCGGCCGCATTGCGGTCCGCTACCCCGGTCAGGCGCGCAACGACATCGCCGCTGTGCCCCTTGGATTGCATGACATCGACGTCCTGCTTGGGCTGGCCGGATTTCTCCAGCCACCAGGTCTTGGCATTCAACAAGGCCTCGGCCTCGCTTGAATAAGGACGCACGCGAATCCAACCCTGGATTCCGTAGGCTCCGGTCACATGGCCGACGGTCACGAGATCGTCGGGTGCGGAGAACCCCGCCTGGGCTGGATGAGTCATGAGTACACCAGACCTGTTCTTCATCCTTGCGCCAGCAAACCTGACGCAGAATCAGACAGGAAAACCTGAATTAAGCAGCAGCCTTGGAACCGGCTTCTGCGACCAGGCGAGCAACGGTCGGCGACAGTTGTGCGCCAACGCCTTGCCAGTGAGCCAGACGGTCAGCAGCGATACGCACGGTTTCTTCCTTACCGGAAGCGACCGGGTTGTAGAAGCCGATGCGCTCGATGAAACGGCCATCGCGACGATTGCGCGAGTCGGTTGCAACGATGTTGTAGAAGGGGCGCTTCTTGGCGCCGCCACGAGCTAAACGAATAACGACCATAATGGTTCCAGTAAGAATACGGACACGGAAAAGCCGCAGATTATAACGGACTTCCGCCCACCCGGGCAAGTTGCTTGGTGCTTTTGTGCCATAGACCAACGCCCCAAACCCCTCAACCACCCCAAAACACGGCAAAAGTGATGCCAAAAGACATCACTTTTACCCCATCCGGGTAAGACAGCCGCGTTACCGCCTGTCCTGCCGGAAATGCCTGTGCGCCATCGGCTCGGCTATACTGCCCTCACCCATGACGACAAGATGGCCGCCCGCTTCACTTCCGGCGACCTACAACAGAATAAAGAGACGCCCAGCATGTCCCCAGCACCCCGCCACAAGAACAAGACCCTGAGCACCTTCCTGGCCGCCGTGGGCGGCAGCATCGGCCTGCACCGCTTCTATCTCTACGGCAACCGTGACCGCTTCGGCTGGCTGCACATCCTGGCCATCCCGCTGTCGCTGGGCCTGATGGCCGCCCAGCCGAGCGCGCCCAAGCTCTTCACCGGCCTGCCCTTCGTACTCTCGGCATTGATCGCCTGCCTGGAAGCACTGGTGATCGGCCTCACTGCCGACGAAAAATGGGATGCACGCCACAATGCCGGCAGCGGCAAGCACTCGCAATCGCACTGGATCCTGGCCGTGCTCCTGGTCTTGACCGTGGGTCTGGGCGCCATGGGCGTGATCGCCCTGCTGGCACGCAGCTTCGACCTGCTCTTTACGGGCGGCGCCTTCGGCTGATCCCGCCACACCAAAAGACCAGCCCGGAACGCCGCCAGAACGGCCTTCCGGGCTGGTTGTTGCAGCGAAGAATCAGAACTGGTCTTCGGCCAGCGCCAGCACCGCCTGACCACCTTCGACGATGGCCGTGCGATGGGCCAACGCCTGCGGCAGGATCTGGTCGGCATAGAAGCGCGCGGTAGCCAGCTTGGCGGCATAGAACTTGGCATCGCCCTCACCCGCCTTGAGCTTGGCCGCTGCGATGGCTGCGGCACGCGCCATCTGCCAGCCACCCAGCACCACGCCAGCCATCTTCAGATAGGGCACACTGCCGGCAAAGACCGCCTTGATGTCGCTCTTGAGGTTGCCCACCACATACTCGACCACCTGCTCCAGCGCATCGGCAGCCTCGCCCAGGCGCGCGGCGATGGGCTGCAACTGCGCATCGCCCTGCAACTCGGAGACCGTCTGGCGCACCTGGGCGAGGATGCCCTTGGCCACGGCGCCGCCGTCGCGGGCGGTCTTGCGGCCCACCAGGTCATTGGCCTGGATGGCGGTGGTGCCTTCGTAGATCGGCAGGATGCGGGCATCGCGGTAATACTGGGCCGCGCCGGTTTCCTCGATGAAGCCCATGCCGCCGTGCACTTGCACACCGGTGGAGGTAACGTCAACGGACATCTCGGTAATCCAGCCCTTGACGATGGGCACCAGGAATTCATAGAAAGCCTGGTTGGACTTGCGGGTAGCCTCATCGTCGCTGAAGTGCGCCGCATCCGAGGTGGCCGCGGCCACATAGGCCAGCGCGCGCGCCGCCTCGATCTGGGCGCGCATGGACATCAACATGCGGCGCACATCGGGCTGGTGGATGATGGCCACCGGGCCGGGCGAACCAGCCAGGTCGCGCGACTGGATGCGGTCCCGGGCATAGGCTACCGCCTTCTGATATGAACGTTCCGACACCGACAAGCCCTGGATGCCCACTGCGAAGCGGGCCGCATTCATCATGATGAACATATATTCCAGACCGCGGTTTTCCTCGCCCACCAGGGTGCCGATGGCACCGCCCTGGTCGCCGAACTGCAGCACCGCGGTCGGGCTGGCCTTGATGCCCAGCTTGTGTTCGATGGACACGCAATGCACGTCATTGCGCGCCCCCAGCGAACCATCGGCATTGATCAGGAACTTGGGCACGATGAACAGCGAAATGCCCTTCACCCCTTCCGGCGCATTGGGCGTGCGGGCCAGCACCAGGTGGACGATGTTCTCGGCCATGTCGTGCTCGCCATAGGTGATGAAGATCTTGGTGCCGAAGATCTTGTAGGTGCCATCGCCTTCCGGCACCGCGCGGGTGCGCACCAGGGCCAGGTCGGAGCCGGCCTGCGGCTCGGTCAGGTTCATGGTGCCGGTCCACTTGCCGGAGATGAAGTTGGCGATGAAGGTTTCCTTCTGTGCTTGCGAGCCGGCCGTCATCAGGGCTTCGATGGTGCCATCGGTCAACAGCGGGCACAGGGCGAAGGACAGGTTGGCCGAGTTCAGCATCTCGATGCAGGGCGTGGCCAGCAGCTTGGGCAAGCCTTGGCCGCCGAACTCCACCGGGTGCTGCACGCCTTGCCAGCCGGCCTCGCCGAACTGCCGGAAGGCCTGCTTGAAGCCGGGGCTGGTGGCGACCTTGCCATCGGCCCAGCTGCTGGGTTCCTTGTCGGCAGAATGATTCAGCGGGGCGATCACTTCACTGCAGAACTTGGCCTTTTCTTCGAGGATGGCCTCGGCGGTTTCCGGCGTGGCATCTTCGCAAGCGGGCAGCGCATTGACAGCGGCCAGACCGGCCAGCTCGTTCATGACGAACAACATATCCTTCACAGGCGCGGTGTAACTCATCTCCAACCTCCAATGGGGAACGCTCTGCCGGCGTTCCTTGCTTACATGAAAGTACCCCGGCTTGAGCCGGGGCGGATACTACGATTCAACAACGCTTCAACCGAGCTGCTTGACCAGCTCCGGCACGACCTCGAACAGGTCGCCCACCAGGCCGTAGTCAGCCACCGAGAAGATCGGCGCTTCCTCATCCTTGTTGATGGCCACGATGACCTTGGAGTCCTTCATGCCGGCCAGATGCTGGATCGCGCCGGAGATACCGACGGCGATGTAGAGCTGCGGCGCTACGATCTTGCCGGTCTGGCCGACCTGCCAGTCGTTGGGCACATAGCCAGCGTCGACCGCGGCGCGCGAAGCGCCCATGGCCGCGTTCAACTTGTCGGCCAGCGGCTCCAGGATCTTGAAGCTTTCGGCAGAACCCATGCCACGACCACCGGAGACGATGATCTTGGCCGCGGTCAGTTCCGGGCGATCCGACTTGGCAACCTCACGGCCAACGAAGCTGGACTTGCCCGAATCAGCCACGGCCGGGATGCTTTCCACGGCCGCCGAGCCACCCTGTGCCGCCGGATCGAAACCGGTGGTGCGCACGGTGATGACCTTGATCGGGTCGATCGACTGCACGGTGGCAATGGCGTTGCCGGCGTAGATGGGACGCTCGAAGGTATCGGCCGACTCCACCTTGGTGATGTCGGAAATCTGGCCCACGTCCAGCTTGGCAGCCACGCGCGGCAGGATGTTCTTGCCGTAGGCGGTGGCGGGGGCCAGGATGTGGCTGTAATCCTTGGCGATGGCCAGGACTTGTTCAGCCACGTTCTCGGCCAGGCCATCGGCGAATTGCGGGGCGTCGGCCAGCAGCACCTTGGCTACGCCAGCCACTTGCGCAGCGGCGTCAGCGGCGGCCTTGGCGTTGGAGCCGGCCACCAGGACGTGGACGTCGCCACCGGCTTGCGCTGCGGCGGTGATGGTGTTGAGGGTGCTGCCCTTCAGGCTAACGTTGTCGTGTTCAGCAATAACGAGTGCGGTCATGATCAGATCACCTTGGCTTCATTTTTCAGTTTGGCGACCAGGGTCGCGACATCCGGCACCTTCACGCCGGCGCTGCGCTTGGCCGGCTCGGCGACCTTGAGCGTCTTCACGCGCGGGGCGACGTCCACGCCCAGTTCATCAGGCTTGACGATATCCAGTTGCTTCTTCTTGGCCTTCATGATGTTGGGCAGCGTCACATAACGCGGCTCGTTTAAGCGCAGGTCGGTGGTGATGATGGCCGGCAGGGTCAGGGCCAGGGTTTCCAGGCCGCCGTCCACTTCACGGGTCACGGTGACCTTGCCCTCTTCCAGCACCACCTTGGAGGCGAAGGTGGCTTGCGGCCAGCCCAGGAGCGCCGCCAGCATCTGGCCGGTCTGGTTGCAGTCGTCGTCGATGGCTTGCTTGCCCAGGATGATCAGCTGCGGCTGTTCCTTCTCGGCCAGGGCCTTCAGGATCTTGGCCACGGCCAGCGGTTGCAGTTCGACATCGGCGCCCACTTCGGCCAGGATGCCGCGATCGGCGCCGATGGCCATGGCGGTGCGCAGGGTTTCCTGGCACTGGGTCACGCCGGCGGAGACGGCGATCACCTCGGTAACCTTGCCGCCTTCTTTCAGGCGCACGGCTTCTTCCACCGCGATTTCGTCAAACGGGTTCATCGACATCTTGACGTTGGCGATATCGACGCCGCTGCCGTCGCTCTTGACGCGCACCTTGACGTTGTAATCCACGACGCGCTTGACTGGTACTAATACTTTCATCGCATGGCCCTTGCCAAAAAGGAAATTGACGTAAACGTAAACTTTCCGCGGGATTATAAAAAGCAAAACGGGGTGCCTACCGGAATTTAGCACGATCGTTCTTTTTAATGTTCGAAGCATACACCAAAGATTCAGGTGAGCGGAAGAAGAAATGAAGGAAAGGCGCAAAAAACTTCATGCAGCGCAATGCCAGCGCCCTGCCAGCAGGCAATACCGCGCTGTTCAGACCGCCAGGTGCGGGACCGGTTCGCCGCGCAAGCCGGCGATGAGGTTGGCCACCGCCAGCTCGGCCATGGCCAGCCGGGTTTCATGGGTGGCCGAACCGATGTGCGGCAAGGCCACCACGTTGGGCAGTTGCAGCAAGGGTGAGCTGACCGGCAAAGGTTCGACCTCGAACACATCCAGACCGGCACCGTAAATGGTGTTCTCTTGCAGGGCGGCAATGAGCGCCGCCTCATCGACGATGCGCCCGCGCGAGGCATTGATGAAGATGGCGCTGCGCTTCATCAGGCCAAACTCGCGGGCGCCAAACATGCGCTCGGTGGCGGGCGTCAAGGGCAGCATCAGGCAGACGAAGTCAGCCTGGCTCAACAAGGCATCCCGGCTGACATAACGCGCGCCCAGTTCGCGCTCGGCCTCGGGATTGGGACGGGTGTTGTGATACAGGATGGACATGCCGAAACCATGCCGCGCACGCCGCGCCACGGCGCTGCCGATACGGCCCATGCCGATCAGGCCCAGCGTCTTGCCATGCACGTTCACGCCGAATTGCGCCTCGCCGATGCTGCCCTTCCAGCGGCCGGCCTTGACGTAGTCGGCCAGTTCCACCACGCGGCGCGCCGTCGCCAGGATCAAGGCGAAGATGGTATCGGCGGTGGCTTCGGTCAGCACGCCGGGGGTGTGCGCCAGCATCAGGCCGCGCTGGCGGAAATAATCCAGGTCGAAATTGTCCACCCCGACCGAGATGGTGGAAGCGATCTTCAACCGGGGCGCGCCGTCCAGCATGGCATTGGTGATGGGCAGGCTGGCGCCGATCATGCCATCGGCCATCTTCAAGGCCGCCAGGAAATCGGCGCGATTGTCCTCGGTGATGCGGTCGAACAGGGTGAGTTCGAACTCGGCCTGCAATCGCTGCACCAGAGGCTCGGGCAATTTCTTGTAGACCACCACGCGTTGCTTCATCACTGTTCCTGTCAGATTCAGATCAAGCCGAGGCCGCATCCAGCTCGGCCCGCGTCGGCAAGCCTTCCATATCACCTACCACCTGGATCGCAAACGCCCCGATGCGGTTGCCGCGCATGACAGCCTGGGCCACCGGCAAACCTTCGAGCATCCCGCTGATGACGCCCACCGCAAAGCCATCACCGGCCCCCACGGTATCGACCACTTCCTTCACCGGCACCCCAGCCACCCTGCCCTCGCCTTCACCAGTGCGCCAATAAGCGCCCCTCGCGCCCAGCTTGATGACCACCATCTTCACATCGCGCTCCAGATAGAGCCGGCGATCTCGCGCGGACCTCATATCCGGTCAGGATCTTGCCTTCGGACAAGCCCGGCAGTACCCAGTCAGCTTGAAACGCCAGCGCATTTAATGCTGCGCCATCACCTCCTTGGACGGCCACAGCATGGGCGNCAGGTTGGATCGAAGGAAATCGTCTTGCCCGCAGCACGCATGACCTCCATCGCATGATGGGCAAAGGCCATGGTGGTGGGCGACAAGGCCGGCGCGATGCCGGTGGCGTGCAGGTGGCGCGCCGCGCCGAAATAGTCGGCATCGAAATCGGCCAGCGACAGATGGCTGGCAGCCGACCCCTTGCGGTAATACTCGATGGCCGGATCAGCGCCATCCACCGCCTTGGCCTTCAACTGGATGGCAGTACGGAATTCCATGTCGGTCAGTACGCGGCTGACATCCACCCCCTCCGCCGCCACCCGCTTGCGGATGAAGCGCCCGAAGGCATCATTGCCCACGCGACTGGCCCAGCCCACCTTCAAGCCCAGGCGCGCCAGACCGATGGCGACGTTGGTCTCGGCGCCAGCCAGACGGCGTGTATATCTTTCCACTTCCTCGAAGGGGCCGACTTCATCGGCCACCAGCAGCGCCAGGGCTTCACCCCAGGTCACCACGTCCAGTTGCATCGTCATCGTGCTTATCCTCACACCGCCGCCAGCATCGCCACGTGACGACGGGTGGTCTCTTCCAGATCACTGCCCACCAGCGGAAATTCGATGGCGCGCAGGATACCCGACGGGAAATGCGCCAGCATGTCCTGCCAATGGCTGTCCTGGGCCTGCAACGGCACCGCCTTCAATTTGCCCTTGCCTTCCTGCACGCCCTTGCAATGCACGTAGCGCACGTGCGGCGCCAGCGACCGCGCGGCGGTCTCGGGATCGACACCCTGCCAGCGCCAGTTGCCCATATCGAAGGTCATGCCGAAGGCATAGCCATTGCCGGTGCACAGCGCCAGGAAACTGACGATGGGTTCCAGCTTGCCACCTTGCGGGGTCTGGTCGTTTTCCAGCAGGACTTCGATGGGGGAATGCGAGAGGAAGCGCAGCAGCGATTGCAAGTCACTTGCCGCCGAAAAATGACCGAGCGATACCTTCAGAAAACGCGCTCCCACTTCCTCAGCCTCTTCCATCACCTGGCTCATCTGCGCGCGATCAAAGCGGCCATTGGCGCCAAACAATTCCAGCGGCGCCGAATAGACCGAGAACAGCTTGTGCTGACCCAGCAAATCACGCAGACCGCCCAAGTCCTTGGGCCCGTCGAACAGCTCGCGCCGTATCTCCAGCCCCGCCGCGCCGGCCGCCGCCACCATCGGCACCAGGTCGGCATGACCGACCCGCCACACCAGATCCGCGCCATAGGCCGACGCGGCGACCAGCACCGGGCTCATTTGATGGACCCCGCACTGATGAACTGTTTGGCCTCCGGCGTCTGCGGGTCAGCGAAGAATTCCTCCGAGGGACGCGCTTCCCACACCTTGCCCTGGTGCATGAAGACCGTCAGATCCGCCACCCGCCGTGCGAACTCCATCTCGTGCGTCACCAGCAGCATGGTCATGCCGCCGCGCGCCAGTTCTTCCATCACCTTCAACACTTCGGCGGTCAGTTCCGGGTCCAGCGCCGAGGTCACTTCATCGAACAGCATCACCTGCGGCTCCATGGCCAGCGAGCGGGCAATGGCCACGCGTTGCTGCTGGCCGCCGGAGAGTTGTTCGGGATAGGCGTCGCGCTTGTGATCCAGGCCGACCTGCGCCAAGACCTTGATGGCCGTCGCGCGTGCTGTCTCGGTGGCGGTCTTCTTGACGATGCGGGGTGACAGCATGATGTTCTCATCCACGGTCAGGTGCGGAAAGAGATTGTAATGCTGGAACACCATGCCGACATCCTTGCGCAACGCGATCAGATGCTCATGCTTGTTGGTCAGCTTGTGTCCGGCCACGGTAATGCTGCCGCCATCGATGGTTTCCAAGCCGTTGATACAACGCAACATGGTGCTCTTGCCAGAGCCGGAGCGGCCGATGATGGCTACCACCTGACCCTGCTCGACCGACAGCGAAATGCCATTCAAGACCTGGTTGCTGCCGAAGCGCTGGTGATGTGTG
>NZ_BADI01000053.1:0-3726 GCF_000333555.1 Herbaspirillum sp. B65
TAAGCAAGACCATCGACAGTTCATACAGCTCGCGCACCTGGACTGGGATGAAGATGGTGGACTTTTCGGGGTCGATGCCCACGGCCAGGTAGTCCAGCGCCACTTCCAGCACGTTGTCGGTGACCTTCTGGTGGCGACCGACGTTGTCGGTCATGGCCTGGGTATCAGCCAGCAGCAGGAACTGGCGCGAGGTTTCCTGCAGCGCCACGCGCGACTTGAGCGAGCCGATGTAATGGCCCAGATGCAGCGGGCCGGTAGGACGGTCGCCGGTGAGGACGACGGGTAAGGTGCTGGAAGGTGTGGCGTTCGAAGACATGGTCATTCCTGATCGTTAATCTCTGGAATGCTGCCGGTCCCGACGCTGAAGAAACAATGCCGCCGGAACCGGCGGCATCATGGTCACATGGTCAAGCTGTGTGAAAACGGGCCGCCTCGTTCAGGCGCGCCACCAATGCTGGGTTTTCGCAAGTTGATTTTTTCGGAAAAGCATGGTGGCGAGTATAGCACCGGCAGCCCGTCATGTTGCGTTGCATAAGAAAAAACCGCCTCCACAGAGACGGTTGTTGTGCGAACGCTCCCGACTCAATAGGCGCCCGGTGGCGGACCGTAATACACCGGCGGCGGGCCGTAATAGCCCGGAGGCGGCGGTGGTGCGTAGTAATAGCGCGGGTGGTAGGTGTAGACGGTGGTGGTTTCTACCACCGGCTGCTGGACCTGGTTGCCCTTGCTGACCATACATTGGGTATAGGTCATGTCATAGCGCTGCTGCATCGAAAAATTGCCGCCGGAAGCAGCATTGCTGCCAGCGGCGCTGCCCACCAGCAGCCCGCCCCCGGCGCCGATGGCCGCTCCGGCACCGGCATTGCCCGAGGCCGCACCGATGAGGGCACCGGCCACTGCACCCACGGCGGTACCGACGGCGGCGCTGTTGACCGTATTGTTCTGGGTCTGCGCCGCCTGGCCGCCGATGGCGTCCTGGGCGTATTGCTGGCATTGCTGCTGGTCGGCGCGGAATTGCTCGTAGCTCTTGCCCTTGCCCGGCATGGCCATCACCGAGGGACCGGTCGGCACGCTCACGCATCCACCCAGCGCCAGCATGGCGCCCACGGCGGTGACGGTTGCGGCAGTCTTGTAGAGGGGTTTCACGTTGTTTCCTTTGCTGGAAGGATGGATCAGGATCTGGATCAGGTTCAGAGGGGCATTAAGCGCCTCATTGCGGCGGCGGCCCGCCCGGCCCGGCCGGGGTATTGGGGACTACCTTCATCCAGGGGCTGGGGCAGTTCTGGACATAAGGGTAATAGCCCTTGGACTCCGGGCAGTAGTACCAATAGTCCTGGCGCGCCGGTTCCACATACACCGGCGCCGGTACCCGTTCCACGTAGACCGGTGGCGGATAGTAGACCGGAGGTGGCACCCACACCGGACCACCGATGACCACGCCGCCATAGAAGTGCCCATGCGCATACGCTGAAGCGCTGGCGAACAGGCCCGCCATCGCCAGCACGCCAGAGAGGCCAATTGCCGCTAGTTTTTTCATGTTGTTGCCTTTGGGAGTGTCTCTGAATATCGTCACATTGCCAGACCATCTCGGCGCCGCTTTCCCCGTTGCTTCACTACCCGGCTCTCCTTGCCGGGCGCGGCTACCCGACGTATCTGATGCAGTGGAAACAATATACGCCGGGGACGATATGAAATCTTGGGATGTTTCAATTCGTAACCCCCGTCAATATTGATATACATGGGGTTGAAAAGGCTTTGCAATCAAGGGAATAGCAAGGGATAGCAAGACCAGGCAAATGCAAAGCGGCCTCACGAGAGGCCGCTTTGCAGTACTGCAGCACATCACACCAATGCATCACCCCGGGCGCGTCATCTGCTCCGGCTTGATCCACTCGGCAAACTGCGCTTCGGTCACATAACCCAGCGCCAGCGCGGCCTGCTTCAAGGTCGTGCCATCGTGGTGAGCTTGCTTGGCGATCTTGGCGGCCTTGTCATAGCCGATGTGCGGGGCCAGGGCGGTGACCAGCATCAACGACTTTTCCATCAGCTCGCCGATGCGGCTGTGGTTGGCTTCGATGCCGCGTGCGCAGTGCTCCTCGAAGCTGGCCATGCCATCGGCCAGCAGGCGCACGCTCTGCAGGAAGTTGTGGATGATCACCGGCTTGAAGACGTTGAGCTCGAAATTGCCGCTGGCACCGCCGATGTTGAGCGCGACATCGTTGCCGAACACCTGGGCGCACAGCATGGTCATGGCTTCGCACTGGGTAGGATTGACCTTGCCCGGCATGATGGAGCTGCCCGGCTCGTTCTCGGGGATGGTGATCTCGCCCAGTCCCGAACGCGGGCCGGAAGCCAGCCAGCGCACGTCATTGGCGATCTTCATCATGGCCGCCGCCAGGGTCTTCAAGCCACCGTGGGCCGACACCAGGGCATCGTGGCCGGCCAGCGCGGCAAACTTGTTGGGGGCGGTCTTGAAGGGGAAACCGAAATACTTGGCCAGCTCGGCGGCGACGCGTTCGCCGAATTCCGGGTGGGCGTTCAAGCCGGTGCCCACTGCCGTGCCGCCTGCGGCCAGTTCGGAGATGGCGTTCAAGGTGGCGATGATGGCCGACTCGGCATGGTCGAGCTGCGCCACGTAGCCGGAGAATTCCTGGCCCAGGGTCAGGGGCGTGGCGTCCTGCAGGTGGGTGCGGCCGATCTTGACGATGTCGGCGAACTGGGTGGATTTGTCCGCCAGCGTGCCGCGTAGCTGGTGCAGCGACGGGATCAGGTGCGTGGCCACGGCCATGCAGGCGGCCACGTGCATGGCCGTGGGGAAGATGTCGTTGGAGGACTGGCCGCGGTTGACATCGTCATTGGGGTGGATCAGGCGATCCTCGCCGCGCACGCCACCCAAGAGCTCCGAGGCGCGATTGGCCAGTACCTCGTTCATGTTCATGTTGCTCTGGGTGCCGGAACCGGTCTGCCAGACCGAGAGCGGAAACTCCAGCGGATGCTTGCCAGCGATGACCTCATCGGCGGCGGCCATGATGGCTTCGGCTTTCTTGCCGTCCAGCTTGCCCAGATCGCGGTTGACGGCGGCACAGGCGCGCTTGACGGCGGCTAGGGCCACGATCAGCTCGGCCGGCATCCGCTCGGTGGAAATATGGAAGTGGTGCAGCGAACGCTCGGTCTGCGCGCCCCATAGGCGCTCGGCAGGGACTTCGATCAGACCAAAGGTATCGCGCTCCATGCGGTGGTTCATGATGCTGGTTCTCCGTGATAAGACGGCCGCAAGCGGCCCGAGGATCCCGTGAGACTCTGGCCGATGCGTACGGCTGAGTCACCGGCGAGACTGAAAAGGAAACATCTAGTGTAACTGCTGGCGGGGCCGCCTGCTGATGATGCGGCGGTGTAAAGCTGGCGGGGGTATGGCTACGGCAACTGCACGCGGCATGGGACGGCGCTTGCGCCGCCACGACCGGCTCGCAAGGGTTCAACTGCCCTGGTTATCCTTGGGCGGATCGGGCAGTACACAGGCCTCGACCACCTGCAGATTGTTATCCTTGGCGAAGTTGACCACGAAGTGATAGGCCAGCGGCTCCAGCTCGCGCAGGGCTTCGTTGACCACCACCGAGCGCACGCCATCGATGTGGGTGGGCAACACGTAAGGGGAATATTTCAGGGTGCATTGCGTCCGCCGCTGCCTTCGGGACGGAAACACGACATCACGCCGCACAGGCGCTC
>NZ_BADI01000052.1:0-2537 GCF_000333555.1 Herbaspirillum sp. B65
GCACTTGAGCGCGCGACTGTTCCCCGCATCCGCAGCGTCCTGCGCCGCACCCAGGCGCTGCCGCCCAATATGGCCCAGCCGGACGTGGCCGCCATGCGCTTTGCCGGCTGGACGCTGGACCTGACGGCGCGTCACCTGGTGAACCAGGATGGCGTGGTGGTGGCCTTGTCGGGGGCCGAATTCCGCTTGCTCAAGGTGTTCCTGGATCACCCCAACCGCGTGCTCAACCGCGACCAGTTGCTGGAACTGACCCAGGGCCGCGAATCGGATCCGTTCGACCGCTCGGTCGATATCCAGATCAGCCGCCTGCGCCAGAAGCTGGGCGATGATGCGCGCACCCCGACCATCATCAAGACCGTGCGCAACGAAGGCTACGTGCTGGCCACGGCGGTCGCCACCGACCATACGGGGCGCCCGGCATGACGCGTTTGCTGGGCTCCATCGGCAACCGCATCTTCGTGCTGCTGCTGGCCGGGATCGTGGTGGCGGTGTTCGCCACCAGCTGGCTGGCCGGCAATGAGCGCCGCAATACCTTGCGCGAACTACGCTTCCAGCACCTGGCCGACCGTGTCGAGCAATTCGTGCAGGCGGTCGACGACCTCCCTCCCCCGCAGCGCCCCATCGTCTTGCAAGCCGCCACTAACTTCGGTTTCGAGGCGCACATGGTGGAGGACATGAACGAGGCCATCGACAGTTCCAATGCCAGCAACAGCCCCTTGATCGAGTTGCTGCAGGCGCGCCTGGGCCAGGATCGCAAGATCGTCGTACAGCGCGAGAACGAATGCCCGCCGCTGCGCAACGATGACGCGCATGGGCGGCACCGCGACACCTGCCGCGTCATCTACATCAGCCTGCGCGACCACGCCCTGATGCGCCTGCGCCTGCACCAGCCGGGCGAGCCCCCGGCCCTGCGCGGCGGCAGCGCTCCGGGTGGACCGTTCGGGCTGCAATACATCCTGCTGTTCCTGGTGTTGATCGCCATGCTGGCCTGGCTGGTAGCGCGCATGGCCACGCGACCGATCCGCCAACTGGCGCAGGCCGCCTCACGCCTGGGCAGCGACATCGACCATCCACCGCTGGCCGAGACCGGCCCCACCGAAATCCGCCAGGCGGCGCACGCCTTCAATGCCATGCAGGCGCGCATCCGGCGCCAGATCCAGCATCGCACCCACATGCTGGCAGCCATCACGCATGACTTGCAGACGCCCTTGACGCGGATGCGCCTGCGCCTGGAAAAGGTGGCCGATAGCGAATTGCAGCAAAAGCTGATCGATGACCTGGGCGTGATGCACGGCATGGTGCGCGAAGGGCTGGACCTGGCGCGCAGCATGGATTCGTCCGAGAAGATCCAGGCGCTGGACATCGATTCCCTGCTCGACAGCGTCTGCGCCGATGCCGCCGACAGCGGCCAGGACGTGAGCCTGCAAGGCAGCACCCGGGCCTTCGTGATGGCCCAGCCGGGCGCGCTGCGGCGCTGCCTGACCAACCTGATCGACAATGCCTGCAAGTACGGCAAGGTGGCCCGCGTGACCATCGCGCTGGAGCAGCAGAAGATCGCCATCCGCATCCGCGACCAGGGGCCCGGCATTCCCGAGGCGGAACTGGAGGCGGTCTTCGAACCCTTCTATCGCCTGGAAGCCTCGCGCTCGCGCGATACCGGCGGCACCGGCCTGGGCCTGACGATTGCCCTGAACATCGCCGAGAACCACCATGGCCAGTTGCGCCTGCGCAACCTGAGCGAGGGGGGATTGGAAGTCCTGCTGGAACTGCCGCCGATGACGCCGGGCAAGCCGCGCTAGCTCAGGCAACTTTGAACAAACGTTCAGGTCACCATGTAAAAAACCGCTGCTTCCCCAGTCAGGAAGCAGCGGTCTTCATATCCGACCCAAAATCGCCTTAGCCGAAGTAATTCAGGCCCAGGGCCGCATTGACCTCGGCCATGGTCTGCGCGGCCACGGCGCTGGCGCGTTCGGTACCACGCTTCAAGATGGCCAGCACTTCGCCACGGTCCTTGGCGAATTCTTCGCGGCGGGTGCGGATCGGCTCCAGCAGTTCTTGCAGGATGCCTTCCAGACGGCGCTTGACCACGCTGTCACCCAGGCCGCCGCGGGTGTAGTGGGCCTTCAGTTCGGCCACGGCATCGCGGTCCGGGTCGAAGGCATCCAGGAAGGTGAACACCACATTGCCCTCGACCTGGCCCGGATCATCCACCCGCAGGTGGTTGGGATCGGTGTACATCCGGTGTACGGCCTGCTTGATCTCGGCCGGGGTGGCACCCAGCGCAATCGAGTTGCCCAGCGACTTGCTCATCTTGGCCTTGCCATCGATGCCGGGCAGGCGACCGGTTTCGGAGAGCACTTCCTTGCATTCGACCAGCACCTCGCGATCCACGGTGGCGTTGAATTTGCGCACCAGTTCATTGGTCTGCTCGATCATCGGCAACTGGTCGCTGCCCACCGGCACCAGTTGGCCCTTGAAGGCGGTGATGTCGGCGGCCTGGCTGACCGGATAGGTCAGAAACCGGCCGGGAATCGCGC
>NZ_BADI01000051.1:0-19096 GCF_000333555.1 Herbaspirillum sp. B65
CCAAGGTGGCGCAGACGCTGGACGACTATCGCGGCAACTTCGCCTACACATGCTGGACGCCAACAAGCGCCGCTTCGCCGCCGAGGTGCCGTTCCTGGTGCAGTGGGACGATCACGAGGTGCGCAACAACTGGTATCCGACGCAGGTGATCGGCCCCCAGGAAAAGCGTTACGACGAACGCAACATCGACGTGCTGGCAGCCCGTGCGCGCCAGGCCATGTTCGAGCACAACCCGTTCCGCATCGACAGCGCCGATCCGTTCCGCATCTATCGTGCCTTCAACCATGGGCCGCTGCTGGAAGTGTTCATGCTGGATGAACGCAGCTATCGCGGCAGGAACTCGCCCAACCGCCAGAAGGGCGGCCATGATGCCGACTTCCTCGGTCCCGAGCAGATGCGCTGGATCAAGCAAGCCCTGCTGCGCTCGCGCTCGACCTGGAAGCTGATCGCCAGCGACATGCCCTTGTCCATCGTGGTGCCGGACCTGAACCCGGACGTGCCCAAGGGTACTTTCGAAGCCTGGGCCAATGCCGACAATGGCCAGCCTTCCGGGCGCGAGCTGGAGGTGGCCGAGCTGCTGCGCTTCATCAAGCAGCACGACATCAAGAACGTGGTCTGGGTGACGGCCGACGTGCACTACGCCTCGGCCACGCATTACTCGCCCGAACGCGCCCAGTTCACCGACTTCAAGCCCTTCTGGGAATTCGTCGGCGGGCCGATCAATGCGGGCACCTTCGGTCCCGGCGAGATCGACCGTACCTTTGGCCCGGATGTGCGTTTCGTCAGCATTCCGGCCGATATGAAGCAGAACCGTTCACCGGCCGACCTGTTGCAGTTCTTCGGTATTGGCAAGATTGATGCGAAGAGCAAGACGCTCACCGTCACCCTGCACAACACCGATGGCAAGGAAATCTACAAGGTCGAACTGCCGCCTGAGCAGGCTTGACGTTGATGTGATGTTGCCGTGATGTGGACAGTGGCGCCAGGGAAGGCCACTGTCCGTCTTCCCTCCGCTTTTTCTGCGCTGCGCAGTCAATCGCTCCATTGCACCTGGGCGAAGGCGTCGGCCAGGAAATCCAGCATGGCCCTGACCTTGGCCGGCAGGTGCGCGCGGCTGGGATAGACCGCATAGATGCCCAGGTCGGGCGCGGTGAAGTCGGTGAGCAGGGGGACCAGTTGGCCACTGCGCAGATAGTGGTCGATCATGAAGGTTGGCTGGCGCGTGATGCCGATGCCGCCTAGCGCCGCCTGTACGCAGCTATCGCCATTGTTGACGTGCATCCGCGCATTGACCCGCACGCTGACCGGCCCTTCGGGGCCGCTGAACTGCCATTCATCCTTGCCGTGGTTGTAGCTGTAGCTGATGATCTGGTGCTGCGCCAGATCATGCGGATGGCGCGGCGTGCCGTGCTTTTCCAGGTAGGCGGGCGAGGCGCAGATCGGCAGGCTGGTGCTGGTGAGCTTGCGATGCACCAGCGTCGAGTCCGACAGGCGGGCGATGCGGATGGCCAGGTCGTAGCCTTCATCGATGATGTCGATGATGCGGTCCGACAAGGTGATGTCCAGCTCGACCTCTGGATAGCGCTCCAGGAACATCGGCCACAGCGGTGCCAGGTGCAGCACGCCAAAGGTGAGCGGGGCATTGATGCGCAACAGGCCGCTGGGTTTGGTGCTGCCGGCGGCCAGCAGGTCGTCGGCCTCTTCCAGGGCGGCCACGATCTGCTTGCAGCGCTCCAGGTAGAGCGCGCCGGCTTCGGTGAGGGACAGTCGCCGCGTGGTTCTTTGCATCAGGCGCGAACCGAGGCGGGCTTCCAGTTCCAGTACCGTGCGCGAGACCGCGGCCTTGGAAATGCCCAGCGCATCGGCGGCCTTGACGAAGCTGCCGAGCTCGGCCACGGCGATGAAGCATTCGATTTCGCGCAGTTTGTTCAAATCGTTTTTCCCCCGAGATGGCGCCGCGCTGGCGCATCGCGGGGAGGCGGTGGCTCAGGCGGCTGCCGGTAGTTGTGCCAGCAGGCTGGAGGCGGTGCCGAAGGCGAAGGCATCCATGCGCAGGCTATGATACGTCGAACCGCTGTCCAGGTGTACCAGCCGGGTCCAGTCATCGGCCGCGCCCATGGCGAAGAACAGGCTCAACAGGTGCTCATCGCTGGGGTGGGTGCGCACCGCGTGCGGGGCGGTGGTCCGGTAGCCGAACAGGGCTTGCAGGTCGCCGGCCTGCATCTGGTCCAGGAACCATTGCAGGAATTCGAGCGTATGCGGCGCATCGCCGAGCGCGCTGTCAGTGCGGCGCAGCTCGCGCAGGTTGTGGGTGAAGCTGCCCGAACCGATCAAGAGGATGCCTTCCTTGGCCAGCGGTGCCAGCAACTGTCCGACCTGGAAGTGATAGGCCGGTGGCTGCTGCGATTGCAGTGAAAGCTGGATCACCGGCACATCGGCCTGGGGATACAGGTAGCGCAGCGGTACCCAGGCGCCGTGGTCCAGTCCCCAACCGCCATCGGTATGGGCCGGCAGGCCGCCATCGCGCAGGCGCTGCGCCACGTGTTCGGCCAGGGCCGGTGCACCGGGGGCGGGATAGTCCAGTTCATACAGGGCGGGCGGGAAACCACCGAAGTCATGGATCACCCGCGGCTGGGCTTGGTTGCCCACGCGCGGGGTGAACGTCTCCCAATGCGGCGACATCACCACGATGCCGCGCGGGCGTGGCAGCGCCGCGCCAATGCCGGCCAGCAGCGGACCGGTGCGACCGGGTTCCACGGCCAGCATGGGCGAGCCGTGCGAGACGAACAACGAGGGCAGATGGAGGCTATCGGAACTGGTGGACATGATGCTTTCCTTGCAAAAACGAATTATCCAAAACATCGAGACCGGGCGCATGGCCCGGCTGCTTGCGTGGTCAGAGCTCTGATGTCAGAGCTTTGTGATCAGCGTGGCTCTTCACGCTTCATGGCAAAGGCGCCGTCGCCCAGCAGGAACAAGGCAATCAGGCCTACGATCCACAGCGCCAGGTATTCCCAGCCGCCATTGGGATTGGTGAAGAAGAAGCCGGCCTTGCCATGCACCAGCACGATGGCGCCCAGCAGGTCGGCCGCCAGCGGCAGGGCCAGCCAGCGGCCATAGTAGCCCAGTACCAGCGCGAGGCCACCCACCACTTCCAGCGCCATGACCGGATAGGCGAACCAGCCGGGCACACCCAGCGAGGCGAAGAAGCCGACCGTGCCGGCCGGGGTGAAGACGAAGATTTTCAGTCCGGCGTGGACCAGGAAAAAGACGCCCATGGTGACACGCAGCAGGAAGGCGGCATAGTCGGCGCGGGTGTTGACGGTAACGGTAGTCATGATGATCCCGGAAAAGTGTGGAGTGGATGAAGGCAGGTCGGCCCTTGCGCGTTTTTTGCTTGCGGGTGCATCGAGGCTGGCCATGTCCACACTGTAGGGAAGAATGCGAGCCGGATAAACCGGCTGCGGCGGGAAGGATTGTCTTGCAGAAGTTGACAATCCTTCCGTGCCAGAACGATCAGTCTTCGCTGTCGCGCGCCACCGGCTTGGCTTCCTCGCGACGGTTGTAGCCGGCCACCATGTCGAAGCGGAACAGGCGGCACTCCAGTGCGCCATTGAAGAACGGCGTCTTGCGCGACTCCTTCAGGCGCATCAGCTTGGGCAGGCCGAGGTCGGCCGAGAACAGGAACACGCGCCAGCCGGCAAAGCGTTGCTTCAAGGTGCTGGAGAAGGCGCTGAAGAATTGCGTAAACAATTCCTCGGTAGGCAGGGCGCGATCACCACGCACGCCGATCCGTTCGCCGTAAGGCGGGTTGGAGAGAATGATGCCGACCAGCGGCTGGCCTTCGGCGTCCAGCGGCGGTTTGATTTCCTGTGCCTCGATCTGCTTCAAGGGCACTTCGAAATGCACGCCCGCGCGCAGCAGGTTCTTGCGGGTCAACTCCACCATGTCGCCGGAGATGTCGCTGCCGAAGAGGGTGGGGGTGGTCGGGATCGGATTGGGCTTGAAGTCGCCCTTGATGCCGAACCAGGCATCGGCATCGAAGTTGCTGAACTTCTCGAAGGCGAAGCGACGGCGCGCCCCCGGCGGCACACCGGCGATGATTTGCGCAGCCTCGGCCAGGATGGTGCCGGAACCGCACATGGGATCGAACAGCGGCACGCCCGGCTTCCAGCCAGCGGTGCGCAACAGGCCTGCGGCCAGGTTTTCGCGCAGCGGCGCGTCACCGGTTTCTTCACGCCAGCCGCGCTTGAACAGCGCCTCGCCCGAGGTATCCAGGTAGACCGTGAAATTGTGGGCATCGACGAAGCCGGCGATACGCATGTCGGGAGTGCGGGTGTTGACCGAGGGGCGCAGCTTGAACTGGTCGAGGAAGCGGTCGCAGATGGCATCCTTGATCTTGAGCGTGGTGAATTCCAGGCTGCGCAGGGGTGACTTTACGGCGGTCAGGTCCACGCGGATGGTGTGCGAGACCTTGAACCAGTCTTCCCAGGCTTGCGCGAGAGTCAGGTCGTAGATGTCGTTTTCGTTCTTGTAGGAACCATGGCCCATGCGCAGCAGCACGCGGCTGGCGATGCGCGAGTGCAGGTTCATCTGGTAGGCCGCCAGGAGCGTACCGGAGCAATGCACGCCACCAGGCACCTGGTTGTGCACCTTGAGGTTGGCAGCGGCGCCGGCGTGCTGGGCGATCTCGTTGAGTTCCTCGGCCAGGGCCACTTCCAGGCCGCGCGGGCAGGGGCAGAAGTAAGAGTAGTGAGTGTCGGGGGATTGCATGGGAGTACCTTTTATCCGTTGGAAAACAGGGTTTCAAAAATGAAAACGCCGGACTGCAAGGGCGCAGTCCGGCGTCATTGTACGCTGGCCGCGTCAGCCTTTGGCGAAGGCGCGCTCGACGAAGTCCAGGCGATCCTGGCCCCAGTAGCCTTCGCCCTGGTAGATGTACCACGGTGCGCCAAAGACGCTGGCGGCATTGGCTTCATCGGTGAAGCGGTCGAATTCGGCCTGCACGCTGGCGGTCTCGGCCGACTTCAGCAGCGCCGCGCCATCGTGCTCCAGCACGTTGGCGATGGCCACCAGGGTATCGGTGTCGGCGATGTTCCTCTGTTCTTCCCACACTGCGCGCATGATGGCGCCGGTCAGGCGCAGCGCGGCGGCGGTGCCGTGGGCCAGTTGGGTGGCGATGATCAGGCGCGCCGCGGTGTCGCTGTTGACCGGGAAATAGGTCGGCTGCAACACCATGGGTTTAGCCAGGAATTCGCTCCAGCGCGCCAGTTCCTTCAAGCGATAGGCTTGGCGTTGCGGTGCGCGCTTGGCCAGCGGCAGGCCGCCCGAGACACCGAAGATCTTGGACAGGTCGAAGGGCTTGGGCAGGATCTGCACCTGGTATTTTTCGGCGAGGGCGACGAAGCGCTCGTGGCCCAGGTAGGCGAAGGGGGAATGTGGCGCGAAGAAGTACTCACAGACTTTGCTCATGACCGGCTCCGGAATGGATGAGGGTGGGGAATCGTGCGTGGATACAGCAATCAGAATGGCTTGACGACCACCAGGATCACGATGGCCAGCATCAGCAGCACCGGCACTTCGTTGAACCAGCGGAACCAGAGGTGGCTGCGGGTATTCTTGCCGTGCTCGAATTTCTTGAGCAGGGAGCCGCAGGCGTGCTGGTAGCCGATCACCAGCACCACCAGTAACAGCTTGGCGTGCAGCCAGCCGTTGCCCGGCCCCTTCCAGAACTGCCAGGTGATGACCAGCAGCCACACGCCCAGCGCCAGCGCTACCAGCGAGATCATGCCGGTGAAGCGATACAGCCGGCGCGCCATGCCCAGCAGGCGCTCACGGGCGACCAGGTCGGTTTCCTGCGCCAGGTTCACGAAGATGCGCGGCAGGTAGAACAGGCCGGCGAACCAGGAGGCGATGAAGACGATGTGCAGGGCTTTGATCCAGAGCATGACGGTCCTTGTCGATGAGGTTGATGTGACGTTGGCGCTAATGGGTGCTCAGAGATTTATTGACGCACTTGCCCCTGGCCCAGCACCACATACTTCAGCGAGGTCAAGCCTTCCAGCCCCACCGGGCCGCGCGCGTGCAGCTTGTCGTTGGAGATGCCGATCTCTGCACCCAGGCCATATTCGAAGCCATCGGCAAAGCGGGTGGAGGCATTGACCATGACCGAGGCCGAATCGACTTCGCGCAGGAAGCGCATGGCGCGGGTGTAGTCCTCGGTGACGATGCTGTCGGTGTGCTGGGAAGAGTGACGATTGATGTGCTCGATGGCTTCTTCCAGGTCGGCCACCACCTTCACGGCCAGGATCGGGGCCAGGTATTCGGTGTCCCAGTCTTCGTCGGTGGCCGCCTTCAGGAACGGGTAGTCGGCCAGGATCTCGGCGGCTTCGGCGTCGCAGCGCAATTCCACTTCCTTGACGCGATACAGCTCGGACAGCGGTGGCAGCACGGCCGCGGCGATGTTGCGCGAGAGCAGCAGGGTTTCCATGGTGTTGCAGGTGCCGTAGCGATGGCACTTGGCGTTGAAGGCTACGTCCAGCGCCTTGCGGGTGTCGGCACGGTCATCGATGTAGACATGGCAGATGCCGTCGAGGTGCTTGATCATCGGCACCTTGGCTTCCTTCATCAGGCGCTCGATCAAGCCCTTGCCGCCGCGCGGCACGATCACGTCCACGTACTCCTGCATGGTGATGAGCGCACCCACGGCGGCACGGTCGGTGGTCTCGACCACTTGCACCGCTTCCTCAGGCAGGCCGGCACCGGCCAGGCCTTCCTTGACCAGCTTGGCCAAGGCCTGGTTGCAATGGATGGCTTCGGAACCGCCGCGCAGGATGGTGGCGTTGCCACTCTTGATGCACAGGCCCGCCGCATCCACCGTCACGTTGGGTCGAGCTTCGTAGATGATGCCGATCACGCCCAGCGGCACGCGCATCTGGCCGACCTGGATGCCGGTGGGGCGATACTTCATGTTGCTGATCTCGCCGATGGGGTCGGGCAGGGAGGCAATCTGCTCCAGGCCTTCGGCCATGGTGGCGATGGCCTTGTCCGACAGCGTCAGGCGGTCCAGCATGGCTTCGGCCAAGCCATTGGCGCGGGCCGCGTCGAGGTCCAGCGCATTGGCCGCGCGCAGCAGCTCGGCGTCGCGCCGGATGGCGGCGGCGATCAGCAGCAGCGCCTGGTTCTTGGCGGCAGTATCGGCGCGCGCCATGGCGCGCGAGGCGGCACGGGCCTGTTGGCCGATGCGGTTCATGTAGAGTTCGATGTTTTCCATTCGGGTTCCTGCTTGGCGCGGTCAATGAGCGCGTCGGGTTCGATGTCGATGTGGGTTCTCGGTGCGGGTCAGCGTCCGCGTGCCAGCTTCAGGCCCAGTTGCAGCAGGGCGTCCCATGGGTCGCCGGCAAAGGCGCGGGCGCGCAGGCCCTTGACCATGCGGTCCACCAGGGCCGCCTCCTGCAAGGCCTGTTCCAGCGTGGCCAGGCTGATGCGGCGCAGGGCCGGTTCCATCAGCCGCTCGCGCGGGCCCCAGATGCGGTATTCCTTGAGCAAGGCGCCCACGGGTTTGCCCTGGGCCATGCCAGACTTCAGCTTGAGCAGGGTGCGGATTTCTTCGGTGACAGCCCACAGCACCAGCGGCAGTGCTTCGCCTTCCCCCTTCAAGCCTTCCATCATGCGCGTCAGGCGTGCGATGTCGCCGGAGAGCATGGCTTCGTTGAGCTTGAAGACATCGTAGCGGGCCACGTTCAAGACCGCATCCTGCACCTGCTCGAAACTGAGCTGACCAGCCGGATAGAGCAGGGCCAGCTTCTGGATTTCCTGGTGCGCGGCCAGCAGGTTGCCTTCCACGCGATCGGCGATGAAGTCCAGGCAGGGCCGCTCGGCGCTCTGCTGCTGGGCCGCCAGGCGGTTGCCGATCCAGCCCGGTAACTGGGCGCGTTCCACCAGCGGGATGTCGATATAGACCGCCGCCTGTTGCAGCGCACCGACCCAGGCCGCCTTTTGCGTGGCCCAGTCCAGCTTGGGCAGGCTGATGATGGTGAGATTGTCGGGTGAAAGATTGGCCGCGTAATCCTGCAGCGCCTGGCCGCCATCCTTGCCGGGCTTGCCGGTGGGGATGCGCAACTCGATGAGCTTCTTGTCGCCGAACAGCGATTGCGACTGGTTGGCCGCCAGCAGTTCGCCCCACTTGAAGCTGCGCTCCACCACCAGCACTTCACGCTCGGTATAGCCTTGGGCGCGGGCGCTGCGGCGGATCTTGTCGGCCGCCTCCAGCGCCAGCAGGTGCTCATCGCTGGCGATCACGTACAGTGGCGCCAGCGATTTGCCGAGATGGGCGTCCAGGGAGTCGTGGCGCAGTTGCATGGCAGTCCGGGTGAGCCGATCAGGAGTCCGAATCGGCCGCAGCCTTTTCGTTATGGATGGCGTTCTTGGAGGCCGACAGGCGGCGCAGGATCTGCTGCACCAGGTCGGACTGCATGTCACGATAGAGCAGCGCTTCTTCGGCTTGCTTGGCCAGTTCCTGGTTTTCGTCATAGGTGATGACGCGGCGCAGGGTGATGGCCGTGGGCGGGATCACGATCACACCCTTGGCATCGGTCACCGAGAAGGTGAAGCGCTGGAACAGTGCATATTCACGCACGCGGCCGTTGGTGTTCAAGGTCAGCACCTGGCGGTCGCGGGTGTCGGCCAGCACCTTCAGGTTGACTTCCGCTTCCTTGGGATCACTGAGCACCTTGGCGCCGCTGGCTTCGAGGTTGCGCTTCAGTTCCACGCCTACCGGCGAATTGGGTCCGAAGCCCAGGTAGATGGTCTTGAAGGGCAGGTCGACCGCGCCGCGCAAATGAAAGCCGCAGGCCGTGAGCATCACGGCTGCGGCCACCAGCAGCAGCCATTGTGAGAAACGCTTGATTTGGACTTGAGCGCGCATGGAGTTCCGTCGTTAAAGTTGGGCCGGATCAGGCAACGATGTTGACCAGCTTGCCCGGCACCACGATCACCTTCTTCGGTGCGCCGGTCAGGAATTTCTTGACGTCTTCGTTGGCCAGGGCCGCCGCTTCGATGGTGGCCTTGTCGGCCTCCTTGGCAACCGTGACTTCGCCGCGCAGCTTGCCATTGACCTGCACCACCAGCTTGATTTCGCTCTGCTCCAGCGCGGCGGCATCGACCTGCGGCCAGGCGGCGTCGAGGATGTCGCCGTGCGTGCCGGCATAGCCCAGTTGCTGCCACAGCACGTGGGTGATGTGCGGGGCGACCGGGTTCAAGACGCGCAGGAAGATCGAGAAGCACTCGGCCAGCACGGCATCACCGGCCGCACCGGCAGCCGGCTTGGCCGCTTCCAGCGTGTTGAGCATCTTCATGCAGGCCGAGACCACGGTGTTGTACTGGATACGCTTGAAGTCGTTGTCGGCTTGCTGCAAGACCTTGTGCACTTCGCGGCGCAGGGTCTTCAAGCCATCGTCGAGCTGGGCCGCATCGATGGCACCTGCAGCGGTAATGCGCGCGGCGTGGTTGTAGCCGAACGCCCAGACGCGGCGCAGGAAGCGGTTGGCGCCTTCGACACCGGCACCGGACCATTCCAGGGTCTGTTCCGGGGGCGAAGCGAACATGGTGAACAGACGGGCCGTGTCGGCACCGTACTGGTCGATCTGGGCTTGCGGGTCGATGCCGTTGTTCTTGGACTTGGACATCTTCTCGGTGCCGCCGATCATCACCGGCTGGCCATCTTCCTTCAACACGGCAGACACCGGGCGGCCCTTGTCGTCGAAGGACAGGTCCACATCGGCCGGGTTGTACCAGGTCTTCTTGCCGGCGGCGTCTTCCCGATAGTAGGTCTCGTTCAAGACCATGCCTTGCGTCAGCAGGTTGGTGAAGGGCTCGTCGAACTTGACCAGGCCGAAGTCGCGCATGACCTTGGTCCAGAAGCGCGCATACAGCAGGTGCAGCACGGCGTGTTCGATGCCGCCGATGTACTGGTCCATGGGCATCCAGTAATCGTTGCGGGCGTCCACCATGGCATCGTTGCTGCCCGGCGAGGTATAGCGCATGTAGTACCAGGACGAGTCCACGAAGGTGTCCATGGTATCGGTTTCGCGGCGTGCCGGCTTGCCGCAGCAAGGGCAGTCGACCTTCAGGAATTGCTCATGTTTGTTGAGCGGGTTGCCGCTGCCGTCCGGCACGCAGTCTTCCGGCAGCACCACCGGCAGGTCTTTCTCGGGCACCGGCACGTCGCCGCAATCCGGGCAGTGGATGATGGGGATGGGGGTGCCCCAGTAGCGCTGGCGCGAGATGCCCCAGTCGCGCAGGCGGAAGGTCACCTTCTTCTCGCCCAGGCCAAGTGCTGCCAGGTCGGCGGCCACTGCATCCACGGCCGCCTGGTAGCCCAGGCCATCGTACTTGCCGGAGGCGATGGTCTTGCCGGCTTCCTTGTCGCCGTACCATTCTTCCCAGGCTTCGGTGGAGTAGGTCTTGCCTTCCACGCCGATGACTTGCTTGATCGGCAGATTGTATTTGCGGGCGAAGGCGAAGTCGCGCTCGTCATGCGCCGGCACGCCCATCACGGCGCCATCGCCGTAGGTGATCAGCACATAGTTGCCGATCCATACCTCGACCTGGTCGCCGGTCAGCGGATGGGTGACGAACAGGCCCGTGGGCATCCCCTTCTTTTCCATGGTCGCCATGTCGGCTTCGATCACGCTGCCTTGCTTGCATTCGGCGACGAAGGCTTGCAGGGCCGGATTGTTTTCTGCGGCGAGGGTGGCCAGCGGGTGTTCCGGGGCCACGGCGCAGAAGGTCACGCCCATGATGGTGTCGGCGCGGGTGGTGAAGACGAACAGCTTGCCGTCGTTGATCAGTTGGCCGTCCGCACCCTTGATCTGGTGCGGGAAGGCGAAGCGCACGCCGGTGGACTTGCCGATCCAGTTGGCCTGCATCAGGCGCACGCGCTCGGGCCAGCCGGGCAGCTTGGTCTCGACGTGTTCCAGCAGCTCGTCGGCGTAGTCGGTGATCTTGGCGTAGTACATCGGGATCTCGCGCTTTTCGATCACGGCGCCCGAGCGCCAGCCACGACCATCGATGACCTGCTCGTTGGCCAGCACGGTCTGGTCGATCGGGTCCCAGTTCACGGTACCGGTCTTCTTGTAGATGATGCCCTTCTCCAGCATCTTCAGGAACATCCACTGGTTCCACTTGTAGTACTCGGGACGGCAGGCGGTCATCTCGCGCGACCAGTCGATGGCCAGGCCCATGGACTGCATCTGCGACTTCATATAGTCGATATTGGAATAAGTCCACTGCGCCGGCGGCACGCCATTGGCCATGGCGGCGTTCTCGGCGGGCATCCCGAAGGCGTCCCAGCCCATGGGCATCAAGACGTTGTAGCCGTTCATGCGCAGGTAGCGATACATCACATCGTTGATGGTGTAGTTGCGCACGTGGCCCATGTGCAGCTTGCCGGAGGGGTAGGGCAGCATCGAACAGGCGTAGAACTTCTTCTTGTCGCGACCTTCCTTGTCACGGGCGTTTTCGACGGTCTTGTAGGCGTCGATGGCGTTCCAATGCTGCTGCGCGGACTGTTCGACTTCGGCGGGGCTGTATTTATCTTGCATGACGGCTGATACGGATGGAATTCGGTTGGGAAGGGAATGCAATCGGAAACCCTGCATTATACCGGCTCGCCACCCTGGCGCGGCATTCCGGGCCGCATCCTGGTCGGCCCATGCCCAGCCCCGTCCCCGGCAATGCAAAAAAAAGCCCGCCTCCGTGAAGAGGCGGGCAAAGATCCCTGCGCCTGAGCAGGGCGGCGACAGGGATAGCAGCTACACTTTTCCAGCCCATTTTTTTGGGGGGGGCGATGGGCTGGAGTCGTGTGGCTGACCAGCGCTGCTGGCCGGCCTTGCATATGAAACCATTGACAGCGATCGAGTGGATGTTTCTCGAAAGTATTCTTGTAAAATCTCGAAAAATTGTGAAAAAGCAATTTTTTATTGCTTAGTAGATGAATTTGGCACCCAACTGTGCTTGCGTCTAAAGAGCGGCAAGCCAGCCCTCCCGGGCGTTTTGCTTCATATCCACACCCCCTGCATGGTCATGAGGGCGTAATAATCCAACGGCATCATGAAATCGTTTTCATTTGCCCCCGGTACCGCCGTGCGTCCCTCCATCAAACAAGTTGCCCATCTGGCTGGCGTCTCCATTGCCACTGTTTCCCGCCTGCTCAACAAGCCCGGCTCGGTGAGCGCGGAGACGGCCGAGAAGATCCACCGCAGCATTGCCGAACTGGGCTTTCGTCCCAATTTCACCGGCCGCAACCTGCGTGCCGGCAACTCGCGCACCGTGGGCGTGGTGCTGCCCACCTTGTCCAACACGGTGTTCGCCCAGTGCCTGCAAGGCATAGAGCTGGCCGCCCGGACGCTGGATTACTCGGTCATGTTCACCACCACCGAATACCTGCCGGAAGAGGAGTCGGCCGCCGTCGAGCTGCTGCTGGGCCATCGGGTGGACGGGGTGATCCTGACGGTGGCCGATGCCGGCGCCAATGCCACGCTGGACTTGCTGGAGCGTGAGCGCATTCCCTTCGTGCTGACCTACAACCAGTTGGCGGGCGTGGAGACGGTGGCGCGTCGCGCCTCGGTCTCGGTCGATAACCGCGCCGCCGCCTGTGATGCGGTGGCCTACCTGATCGGGCTGGGGCATCGCCGCATCCAGATGCTCTCGGGCCGCTTCACCGCCTCCGACCGCGCCATGCAGCGCTATTACGGCTACCTCGACGCCATGCGCGCGGCCGGCCTGACACCGCTGCCGGCCATCGAGGTGGAGCGCCACACCCTCACCGCCGCCACCGACTACCAGCAGATGATGGCCGATCCGCGGCAGCGCCCCACGGCCTTGTTCTGCTCCAACGACCTGCTGGCCTTGAGCGCCATGCGCGACTTGCGCGCGCTGGGATTGCAGGTGCCGGGCGATATCTCGGTGATGGGCTTCGACGGCATTCCGGTCGGCGCCCTGGTGCAGCCGGTGCTGGCCAGTGTGGTCCAGCCCTCGGAACAGATCGGCGAGGTGGCTCTGCGTACCCTGGTCGATGCCATCGAGCGTGCCGTGCCGGCTGTGGCCGATGTCGAGGGCGCCGCTCCGGTGGCCGCCGCCGAGGTGCGTCACATCCTGCCGCATGTGTTGCGCCAGGGTGGATCGGTGGCGGCGGTGTCGTCGTCGAGTTTGTAGTAGGTGTCTTTTTTTTTTACGTCGCGGATGTTCCTGATTCCTGATGTCTGTCGTTTGACATCTGTCCTTTGACATCTGTCCTCTATCGTTTGTCGTCCCTGTGTTATTCAACCTATTGGAAAGGATCTGACATGTTCCTGAAACGTGTTATTCAAACCGCTACCGGCGCGCTGTTGCTGTCGGCTTCCCTGGCCGCATCGGCCCAAACCGCGATCTGCTACAACTGCCCGCCGGAGTGGGCTGACTGGGCCGCCCAGATCAAGGCGATCAAGGACAAGACCGGCATCACCGTGCCGCCCGACAACAAGAACAGTGGCCAGGCCCTGGCTCAACTGACCGCCGAGAAGGCCAGCCCGGTGGCTGACTTCACCTATCTCGGCGTGTCCTTCGGCATTGAAGCCAAGAGCAAGGATCTGGTGGCCGCCTACAAGCCGGCACACTGGAACGATATCCCCAACGGTCTGAAGGACCCGGACGGTTACTGGTTCACCATCCACTCCGGCACCATGGGCATCATGGTCAACGTCGATGCCTTGAAGGGCAAGCCGGTTCCCAAGTCCTGGGCTGACCTACAAAAGCCGGAATACAAGGGCTTGATCGGTTACCTGGACCCGGCCTCGGCCTTCGTCGGCTATGTCGGCGCGGTGGCGATCAACCAGGCACTGGGCGGCACGCTGGACGATTTCTCGCCGGCCATCAACTACTTCAAGAACCTGCAGAAGAACCAGCCCATCGTCCCCAAGCAGACTTCCTACGCCCGTCTGATCTCGGGTGAGATCCCCATCCTGCTGGGCTATGACTTCGACGCCTATCGCGCCAAGTACAAGGACCACGCCAACGTCGCCTTCGTGATCCCCACCGAAGGTACCGTCACCGTGCCCTACGTGGTGTCGCTGGTGAAGAACGCGCCGCACCAGGCCGACGCCAAGAAGGTGCTGGACTTCCTGCTGTCCGACCAGGGCCAGGCCATCTGGGCCAATGCCTATCTGCGTCCGGTGCGTGCTTCGGCCATGTCCAAGGAGGCTGAATCGCGCTTCCTGCCGGCTACCGAATACGCCCGTGCCAAGTCGGTCGACTACGGCAAGATGGCTGAAGCCCAGCGCAAGTTCGGCGAGCGCTACCTGGCGGAAGTTCGCTAAATGCAGGCCGCAGGAGCAAGCATGAAAACCGTGATTTCCACTGCCAATCCGGCCGCGCCGCCAAAGCAGCCGGCCAATCCCCGTCCGCGTGCGGCCGGCAATGGCGTGTGGCTGTGCTTCGCCGTGCCGGGGCTGACGCTGTTCTGCGCCTTCTGGCTGCTGCCCATGGTACGGCTGGTGGGGGTGGGGGCGTCCGGCCCGGAGGGGGCCATGGCCTACCTGTCGGTGCTGACCAACCGCCATTACTTTGCCAGCCTGGTCTCCACCCTGGTGCTGTCGGCGGTGGTCACCGCAGCGACCCTGGCCATCTCGGTCTTCGTTGGCTTGTTCCTGCAACGTCATCGTTTTCCTGGCCAGTCGCTGTTGCTGGCCATGCTGACCTTCCCGCTGGCATTTCCCGGCGTGGTGGTCGGCTTCATGGTCATCATGCTGGCCGGGCGCCAGGGCTTGATCGGCGCCTTGAGCAACTGGATCTTCGGTGAGTCGCTGGTGTTTGCGTATTCGCTGGCGGGGCTGTTTTTGGGGTACCTGTATTTCTCGATTCCGCGCGTGATCTTGACCGTGGTGGCCGCAGCCGAGAAGCTCGATCCCTCGCTGGAAGAAGCCGCCCGTTCGCTCGGTGCGCGCCCCTGGCAGGTGTTGCTGCACGTGGTATTGCCGGCCTTGCTGCCGGCCTTGATCTCATCGGGCGCGATCTGTTTTGCCACCAGTGTGGGGGCCTTCGGTACTGCTTTCACGCTGGCGGCCAATATCGATGTGCTGCCCATGACCATCTATAACGAATTCACCGGCTACGCCAACTTTGCCACGGCCGCCTCGCTGTCCATCGTGCTGGGGGTGATCACCTGGGCCATGCTGGCACTGGCGCGCTCGCTGACCGGCAGTGGCGTTGCGGCGGCGGCATAAGGAGCAGCTCATGCAGAATCGTTTCCGTTTTTATGTGCAACTGGCCTTCACGCTGCTGGTGTGCGCCTTCCTGGTGGTGCCGGTGGTGCTGTCGATGCTGGCCGGCGTGACCGAGAATTTCTTCGTCGGCTTGTCCAGCGGCTTGACGCTGCGCTGGGTGGCCCAGGTGTGGGACATGTACCAGCCCACCATCTGGCGTTCGCTCATCATCGCCCTGGCTTGCCTGGTGGTGACACTGGTGGCCGGGGTGCCGCTGGCCTACATGCTGGCGCGCTACCGCGGGGGCAACAGCCGCCTGGCGCGCGTGATCGAGGAATTGCTGATGATGCCGGTGGCCGTGCCGGGCCTGGCCACGGCGCTGGCGCTGATCATGGCCTATGGTCAGTGGCGTGATTTTCGCGCCAGCATCCTCTTCATCCTGGTGGGCCATGTGATCTTCACGCTGCCCTTCATGGTGCGTCCGGTACTGGCGGTGATGCAGTCCTCGCAACTGGCCCAATTGGAAGAGGCTGCCGCCAGCCTCGGGGCCGGACGGATGCGGCGTTTCTTCGGCATCGTCATTCCCAATTGCGCCTCGGGTATTTTGGCCGGTGCGCTGATGGTGGTGACGCTGTCCATCGGCGAATCAACATCACCTGGATGCTGCACACACCGCTGACCCAGACTTTGCCGGTGGGCCTGGCCGATGCCTATGCATCGATGCGGCTGGAGGTGGGATCGGCCTATACGCTGATCTTCTTTTTCAAGATCATCCCGCTCCTCATCGGTAGGCAGTGGGTACCCCGGCACCACGCAAGAAAATCAGTCTATGAAGTTCAAACAACAAGCCGGTTTCATTCGCCTGCACAAATGCCCAAGTCCTTTGCCATGGCACGCGCGCCCTGCAGCCTCTGGACTGGGAATTCATCCCGGTGAAACCCTGGTCCTGCTGGGCCCCTCGGGCTGCGGCAAGACCACCACGCTGCGCATGATCGCCGGTCTCGAATTCCCCGACATGGGCGGGCAGGTGTTCTTCGGCGACGAAGACGTGACCGCGCTGCCCATCGAAAAGCGCGGGGTGGGCATGGTGTTCCAGAACTATGCGCTGTTCCCCAACATGAGCGTGGGCGAGAACATTGCCTATGGCATGAAGATCCGCAAGATCCCGGCCGCCGAACGCGTCGAGCGGGTCGAGCGCCTGCTGGAGATGGTGCATCTGCAGGGCCTGTCGCATCGGCGCGTGGACCAGCTCTCGGGCGGCCAGAAGCAGCGCGTGGCGCTGGCGCGCGCACTGGCCATGGAGCCGCGCGTGCTGCTGCTGGATGAACCCTTGACGGCGCTGGACGCCAAGCTGCGCGAAGCGGTGCGCAGCGACCTCAACAAGCTCTTGCGCAGCCTGGGTATCACCGCCATCTATGTCACCCACGACCAGGGCGAGGCGATGGCGCTGGGCGACCGCATCGTGGTCATGGAGCGTGGCAAGATTTCGCAGATCGGCACGCCGCAAGAGATCTACTATCATCCAGCCAATGAGTTCGTGGCCGATTTCATCGGCGCGATGAATCGCGTGCACGGCATCGTCTCGGGTGATCGTCTGCTGTTGCCCACCGGCAGCCTGCCGCTGGTCGATACGCTGGATGCGGCATTGCAGGGCCAGCCGGCCTGCGCCATGTTCCGCCCCGAGGATGTCGAGGTGGTGGACATTACCGAGGCCGATCCCCAATGCGTGCGCGGCAAGTTGATCAATACCTTTTTCCTGGGTGATCGCACCCGTTTCGAAATCGAGATCGGCGTGGAGCGTCCGGTCATCGCCGAGACCAGCCGCCGCGGCTGGTGGCAGGCGGGGCAGCAGATCGGCATCCGGGTCTCGGCCGAGGCCCTGGTCAAGCTGGCGCCGCGCGCCGAGAAGGAGAACGCATGATACTGGGACAGATTTCCGACCTGCACATCAAGACCGATGGCAAGAAATCCTATCGCGTGGTGGATACCGCCGAGAGCCTGCGTCGCTGCGTGGCGCAGGTCAACTCCTTGAAGCAGCGCCCCGACGTGCTCATCATCACCGGTGACCTGGTGGACTTCGGCAAGCCGTCCGAATACGCCTGCCTGCGCGAACTGCTGGCGCCGCTGACCATGCCTTACTACCTGCTGCCGGGCAATCACGATGAGCGCAATGCCTTGCGCGCAGCCTTCCCGGAACATGCCTACCTGCAGCAAGGGGGCGAGCGTATCGAATACGTGATCGAGGATTATCCGGTGCGCCTCATCGCGCTCGATAGCGTGATCCCGCGTGCCAGCGGCGGCGAGTTGTCAGCGGCCAGCCTGCTGTGGCTCGATGAGGTATTGGCGCAGCAGCCGCAGCGTCCCACCGTGGTCGCCATGCACCATCCGCCCTTTACCACCGGCATCGGTCACATGGATGACATGGGCCTGGCCAATCCAGCGGCGCTGGAGGCGGTGGTGCGCAAGCATCCGCAGGTCGAGCGCATCCTGTGCGGTCACCTGCACCGCTCCATCCAGCGGCGTTTTGGCGGCACGCTGGCCAGCACCTGTCCGGGCGTGTCGCACCAGGTGCAGCTGGACCTGGACCCGCAGGCGCCGTCCTGCTTCGTCATGGAGCCGCCCGGTTACCAGTTGCATTGGTGGGATGCGGCCACCAGCAGCCTGGTCAGCCATACGGCCTTCATCGGTCAATTCGATGGGCCCTATCCTTTTTACGATGGAGATGAATTAATCGACTGATCTGCCCGCCAGATCGGCCTGAGCTGCGGGATCGATGTGGACGATGTGAAGGAAAGTGAAAACAGGCAGGCTCACTTCCAGACCAGCTCGATCACCGGCGGCTCGCCATAATCCTCGCAGCGGTCATTGATGGCCGTGCAGCAGAACTCCACATCTTCCACCAGCGCCGGCAGGCGCTGATGCAACTCGGCGCTGTGGCTGATCTCGATGGTCAGCACTTCCTTGGGCTTCAACCGGAACTTGCACATGCCATCCTCATCGCGCAGGTAGGACAGGCAATCGACCCAGGCATCCATGCTGCGGCCATAGAAATCCGGGAAGCCGAAGGCTTGCACACTCTCGGTGTGGAAGCTGTCCCAGTCGGTGATGCGGTCGCCCGCCAGTTGTACGGTGGCCATGTCGCTCTCTTCTTGCTCAATCGGTTTTACTCAGTTTGCCGGGGCCGGCGCCTTGCTGCTGGCCTTGGGATCGGTGACGAAGCCCAGCTTGGTCAGGCCGGCACCCTGCGCAGCCGACATCAGCTCGGCGATGGTCTGGTAGCGGGTCGACTTGTCGGCGCGCAGTTGCAGCTCGGGCTGGGGTTTCTTTTCAGCAGCGGCGGCCAGGCGCGTATCCATCTCGGCTTGACTGACCGGCTGGTCGTTCCAGTAGAGCTTGCCGGCGGCGTCGATGCCGAGGGTGATGGTTTCCGGTTTTTCCGGGGCCGGACTGGATTGCGCGGTAGGCAGGTCCAGCTTCAGGGCGTGGGTGAACATGGGGGCGGTGATGATGAAGATCACCAGCAGCACCAGCATCACGTCGACCATGGGGGTGACGTTGATGTCGGCCATCGGGGCCGAGTTCTGGTTGTCGTTGAATCCGCCGAAACTCATGATTGCCTCCTACCGTTGGTCGAAAATTGGGGTTGGCCTTTCTTTGCATGGTGGTGGTGTCACTGGCGGGAAGTGCCTTGTCGCTGTTCAATTTCAACAGCTGGGAGCCGCCAGCTCCATGAATGTTCATACCTACGAGGTGATGGGCACGGCTGACTATATGCTGGTCAATATGGTCAACATCGAGACCGGCATTCGTGGTTACGTGGCCTCGGGCAACGAGGCTTTCCTTGCTCCCTATCTGGA
>NZ_BADI01000050.1:0-1394 GCF_000333555.1 Herbaspirillum sp. B65
GGAAGCAGGACATTGCGCGCAGGCAAGGTGGTGGGAATATTCATCCAAATGCTGACAGGATATGTAAGTTCAAGACGCAATCGGCCCGATGCGGCCTGGGTTATGTCGATTGAACATGGTCCCATGCAGATTCGGCAGGGCAATTGAGCCGGTCTGTGTCTGTGATTGGTCATCCACATTTGCTAGAATGCAGTGTTGCAAAAAGGTGCACACCCAACTCTTGTCGTGTGCATCCATTTCCTTCTGCAGCGCTTTGTTGCAGCTAACTTTTCATGTTATCACGATGAACGCACCTGTCTCCGCCTCCCTGTTTTCCGCCATCGAAATGGCGCCGCGCGACCCCATCCTGGGCGTGACCGAAGCCTACAACGCCGACCAGAACCCGGCCAAGACCAACCTGGGCGTGGGCGTGTACTACGACGACAACGGCAAGGTCCCCCTGCTGGAATGCGTGAAGAAAGCCGAGGCGGAACTGGCGGCCAAGCTGGCTCCCCGCACCTACCTGCCCATCGATGGCCTGGCCACCTATGACCGCGCCGTGCAAGAACTGGTGTTCGGCGCCGGCAGCGCCGTGGTGACCGAAAAGCGTGCCATCACCGTGCAAGCCCTGGGCGGCACCGTTGCCCTGAAGCTGGGCGCCGACTTCCTCAAGCACTTCTCGCCGTCCGGCACCGAAGTCTGGATCAGCGACCCGAGCTGGGAAAACCACCGCGCCCTGTTCGAGATGGCCGGCTTCAAGGTCAATGCTTATCCCTACTACGACCCGGCCACCCGCGGCGTGAACTTCGCCGGCATGTTGGATGCCTTGAAGACCATGAAGACCGGCTCGGTCGTGCTGCTGCACGCCTGCTGCCACAACCCGACCGGCGCCGACCTGACCGACGACCAGTGGACCCAGGTCATCGAGGTGGTGACTTCGCGCGGCCTGATCCCCTTCCTCGACATGGCCTACCAGGGCTTTGGCGACGGCATCGCCGAAGACGGCCAGGTGGTGCGTCGCTTTGCTGACGCTGGCGGCCCGCTGTTCGTGTCGAACTCCTTCTCCAAGTCGTTCTCGCTGTATGGCGAGCGTGTCGGCGCGCTGTCGATTGCTGCGGCCAGCGCCGAAGAAGCTGCCCGTGTGCTGTCGCAACTGAAGCGCGTGGTCCGCACCAACTACTCCAACCCGCCGATCCACGGTGGCCAAGTGGTCGCCACTGCCCTGGCGTCGCCCGAACTGCGCAAGCTGTGGGAAGACGAACTGGCCGAAATGCGCGTGCGCATCCGCGAAATGCGTCAACTGCTGGTGGCCAAGCTGAAGGAAAAGGCCCCCGGCCACGACTTCGACTTCGTCATCAAGCAGCGCGGCATGTTCTCCTATTCCGGCCTGACCAAGGCTCAGGTGGACCGCCTGC
>NZ_BADI01000049.1:0-1592 GCF_000333555.1 Herbaspirillum sp. B65
ACAGCCCCGGCGGCAGCCCGGTGCAGGCCGGCATGATCAACGATGAAATCACCCGCCTGCGCAAGCAATACCCCAAGAAGCCGATCTACGTGGTGGTCGAAGAAATGTGCGCTTCCGGTGGCTATTACATTGCGGTGGCAGCCGACAAGATCTTCGTCAACAAGGCCAGCCTGATCGGTTCGGTAGGCGTGCTCATGGATGGCTTCGGTTTCACCGGCTTGATGGATAAGCTGGGCGTGGAACGTCGTCTGCTCACGGCCGGCGAGAACAAGAGCTTCCTCGACCCGTTCAGCCCGCAGAGCCCCAAGCAGCGCGAATACGCCCTGTCGATGCTGGAGGAGATCCACCAACAGTTCATCGAAGTGGTGCGCCAGGGCCGTGGCACGCGTCTGAAGGAAACCCCGGATACCTTCTCGGGCCTGGTGTGGACCGGTTCCAAGGCGGTCGAGCTGGGTCTGGCCGATGGCTTCGGCACCGTCGACAGCGTGGCGCGTGATGTCATCAAGGCCGAGGACGTGGTCGATTACACCCAGACCGAGAACCTCTCCGAGCGCGTGTTGAAGAAATTCGGCGTAGCCTTCGGCGCCGGTTTTGCCAAGACCATGATGTCGGCTCCGCTGTCGCAGTTGCGCTAAGGCACTCCGCAGCTCCTATGCAAAAGGCCGGTTGCTGATGCAATCGGCCTTTTTTTCTTGATGGCGGTGTGAGGGTTTATTCGGCCAGCAGCAGGAACACGGTCGGCTTCTTGTGGAAGTCCGGGGCCTTGTGCGCCGCCAGTGCCGCCTTCCATTGCGCGGCGGTCTGGGTGCGCACGCTTTCGCTGGGCAGCGACAGATCGGTGGCCACGCAGATCAGCGTGCCTGGCTGGCAAGCCTGCGCCAGTGCTTCCAGCATGGCGCCGTTGCGATAAGGCGTTTCGATCAGCAACTGGGTCTGTTTCTCCTTGCGGGAACGATCTTCCAATTGGCGGATGCGCTTGGCGCGTGCTTCAGCATCGGTGGGCAGATAGCCGTTGAAGGCGAAGCTCTGGCCATTCAATCCGCTGGCCATCACCGCCAGCAAGAGCGAGGATGGCCCCACCAGCGGTCGCACCTGGATGCCATGCTGATGCGCCAGTCGCACCAGGTTGGCACCCGGGTCGGCCACTGCCGGCACCCCGGCTTCCGAGATCAGGCCGCCGTCGCGACCTGCCAGCAGCGGCGCCAGCAAGGCGGGCAGGGCGGTTGCAGGCGTGTTGACGTTGAGCTCGCTGATCTGGATTTCCTGGATGGGCTTGGTCAGCGGCGTGTTGCTGCCCAACAGTTTGAGGAAGGCGCGCGTGGTCTTGGCGTTCTCGGCCACGAAATAATCCAGGCGCGCGGCGATGGCCTGCACCTGGCGCGGAATGATGGCCTCCAGCGGATGCGCAGCATCCGTGTCGGCGGGAAGCTCGGTGCTTCCCAGCGTATTGGGAACCAGGTAAAGAATGCCGGGCATGGAAGGAAAATGGGATAAATTGTATAAAATAATATGTGCAACGCACCACGGCGTTATCGAGCCGCCATTCTACAGGTTGCAGGCTGTCATCAAAATGTAATGCGCGCCCCATTATC
>NZ_BADI01000048.1:0-8164 GCF_000333555.1 Herbaspirillum sp. B65
GGACAACAATGCCTGCCGGATAGCCTTGTTTCCCGTCTGTCGGGATGGTCGGGAGGAGGGTGAAAAGCCCGTCCGGCAAGGCTTTGCAGGCGCGCATTGGTAGCGAGAAATGCCTGTTGCTTCATGTTTCAAATAAAAAAGCGAATCCCTGAGGATTCGCTTTTTTATTTGATATTAGGAGATATAATTCCGTTGCGCTGACTGGATGACGTACAGAAGTTCAGGTAGACAAAGTCCTTCCCCCACAACTTGATGCAATCCGCTAACCGGTCAGGCCGTGTCGCGGAAGGTGTAGAAACCCGCTAATCTCGCGAAGCGCGAAGAAAGGTGAGCAAATGACAAAGCTCTACGAGCAATACAACATCAACTCCTACCTGTTCGGTGGGAATGCTCCGTACATCGAAGAACTGTACGAAGCCTACCTGAACAACCCCGGCTCCGTCCCTGACAACTGGCGTGCTTACTTCGACGCCGTGCAACACGTGCCCGCAACCGACGGCTCCACCCGTCCTGACGTGGCCCACGCTCCGGTGATCGCTTCCTTCGCCGAACGCGCCAAGCAAGGCCCGATCCGCACCGTCATCGCTTCCGCCGACTCCGACATGGGCCGCAAGCGCGTCGCTGTTACCCAGCTGATCGCCGGCTACCGTGACCTCGGTTCCCGTTTCGCCAACCTGGACCCGCTGCAACGCCAGGAACGCCCCAACATCCCCGAACTCGATCCCTCCTTCTACGGCTTCACCGATGCCGACATGGACATCGTGTTCAACATCAACAACACCTACTTCGGCCCGGAAACCGCCTCCCTGCGCGACCTGCTGCAGATGCTGCGCGACACCTACACGCGCTCCATCGGCGCCGAGTTCACCTACATCTCGGACATGTCCGAAGTGCGCTGGCTGGAAGAGCGCCTGGAGCCGACCCGTGCCGTGCCCAGCTTCTCCTCCGACAAGAAGAAGCACATCCTGGAGCGCCTGACCGCCGCTGAAGGCCTGGAACGCTACCTCCACACCAAGTACGTCGGCCAGAAGCGCTTCTCGCTGGAAGGCGGCGAATCCTTCATCGCCTCCCTGGATGAAACCATCCAGCGCGCCGGTGAAAAGGGTGTGCAGGAAATCGTCATCGGCATGGCCCACCGCGGCCGCCTGAACGTGCTGGTCAACATCCTGGGCAAGACCCCGCAGGAACTGTTCTCCGAATTCGAAGGCCGTCATGCCGACGACCTGCCGGCCGGTGACGTCAAGTACCACCAAGGTTTCTCCTCCGACGTCTCCACCCCTGGCGGCCCGGTCCACCTGTCGCTGGCCTTCAACCCGTCCCACCTGGAAATCGTCAACCCGGTGGTCGAGGGCTCGGTCAAGGCGCGTATGGATCGCCGCGGCGACAAGGATGGTTCGCAAGTGCTGCCGATCCTGGTGCACGGCGATGCCGCCTTCGCCGGCCAAGGCGTGGTGATGGAAACCCTGAACCTGGCGCAGACCCGTGGCTACGGCACCGGCGGCACGGTTCACATCGTCATCAACAACCAGATCGGCTTCACCACTTCCGATCCGCGCGACTCCCGCTCGACCCTGTACTGCTCGGACGTGGTCAAGATGATCGAAGCCCCGGTGCTGCACGTCAACGGTGATGATCCGGAAGCCGTCGTGTTCGCCACCCAGATCGCTGTCGACTACCGCATGAAGTTCAAGAAGGACATCGTGGTCGACATCATCTGCTTCCGCAAGCTGGGCCACAACGAGCAAGATACCCCTGCTCTGACCCAGCCGCTGATGTACAAGAAGATCGCCCAGCACCCGGGTACCCGCAAGCTGTACGCCGACAAGCTGGTGACCCAGCAGACCATCCCCGCCGATGGTGGCGAAGAACTGGTCAAGGCTTACCGCGCCGCGATGGACGCCGGCAAGCACGCCATCGATCCGGTGCTGACCAACTTCAAGAGCAAGTACGCGGTCGATTGGCTGCCGTTCCTGAACCGCAAGTGGACCGACGCCGCTGAAACCGCCGTGCCGATGGCTGAATTGAAGCGCCTGGCCACCAAGATCACCACCGTGCCGGAAGGCTTCAAGGTGCACTCGCTGGTCGAGAAGGTCTTGAACGACCGCGCCGCCATGGGCCGTGGCGAGATGAATCTGGACTGGGGCATGGGCGAACACCTGGCCTACGCCAGCCTGGTTTCCTCCGGTTATGCCGTGCGCCTGACCGGTCAGGATGCCGGCCGTGGCACCTTCACCCACCGTCACGCCGTGCTGCACGACCAGAACCGCGAGCGTTGGGATGCCGGTACCTTCATCCCGCTGCAGAACGTGGCGGAAAACCAGTCCACCTTCACCGTGATCGACTCGGTCCTGTCTGAAGAAGCCGTGCTGGCCTTCGAATACGGCTACTCGACCGCTGAACCGAACACCCTGACCATCTGGGAAGCCCAGTTCGGCGACTTCGCCAACGGTGCCCAGGTCGTCATGGACCAGTTCATCAGCTCCGGCGAAGTGAAGTGGGGCCGTGCCTCGGGTCTGGTGCAGATGCTGCCCCACGGCTACGAAGGCCAGGGGCCGGAACACTCGTCCGCACGTATCGAGCGTTACCTCCAACTGTGCGCCGACAACAACATGCAGGTCGTGCAGCCCACCACCGCTGCGCAGATCTTCCACCTGCTGCGTCGCCAGATGATCCGCCTGTTCCGCAAGCCGCTGATCATCATGACGCCGAAGTCGTTGCTGCGTAACAAGGATGCTGGTTCTCCGCTGTCCGATCTGGCCAAGGGTTCGTTCCAGACCGTGATCCCGGAAGTCGATGAAACCATCGACGCCAAGAAGGTCAAGCGCATCGTCGCTTGCTCGGGCAAGGTGTACTACGACCTGGTCAACGCCCGCAAGGAGCGTGGTCAGACCGATACCGCCATCATCCGCGTCGAGCAGCTGTATCCGTTCCCGCACAAGGCCTTCGCCGCCGCGTTGAAGCAGTTCCCCAACTTCAACGAGCTGGTGTGGGCACAGGACGAGCCGCAGAACCAGGGCGCATGGCTGCAGATCCAGCATAACATCTTCGAGAATCTCTCCGAAGGTCAGAAGCTGGCCTATGCAGGCCGCCCGGCCAGCGCCTCGCCGGCCGTCGGTTACTACGACAAGCACTACGCACAGCAAAAGGCACTGATCGAAACCGCCTTCGCCAAGCTCAAGGGCTTTGTGCTGACCAAGTAATCATCGATGCAAACGGGACGCGCTGCGAGGGCAGGGCGTCCCTGTTTCCATAAGAACGAAATCACCCGAAAATCGGAGAATCCTGAAAATGGCTCAAATCGAAGTAAAAGTCCCGCAGTTGTCGGAATCCGTTGCTGAAGCAACCCTGCTGCAATGGCACAAGAAGGTTGGCGAACCCGTCGCCCGTGACGAAAACCTGATCGACATCGAGACCGACAAGGTCGTGCTGGAACTGCCCTCGCCGGACGCTGGCGTGATCACCCAGATCATCAAGGCCGACGGCGCCACCGTCGTGGCCGGTGAAGTGATCGCCATCCTGGACACCGACGCCTCCGCGCAAGTGGCTCCGACCGAAGTCAAGGCCGCTCCCGCTCCCCAAGCCACCAACGAACCGACCCCGGTTGCCGCTCCCGAGCTGGCTTCCAAGGGCGACGTCGCCATGCCGGCCGCTGCCAAGCTGCTGGCCGACAACAACCTGTCGACCTCGCAAGTCACCGGCACCGGCAAGGATGGCCGCGTGACCAAGGGCGACGTGCTGGGCGCGCTGTCGGCTCCCGCCGCCGCACCTGCTGCCGCTGCCAAGCCGGCCCTGGCGCAAGTGGCCGCCCCGGTCAAGGCCGGTCTGGAAAGCCGTCCGGAACAGCGCGTGCCGATGAGCCGCCTGCGTGCCCGTGTGGCCGAGCGTCTGGTGCAATCGCAATCGACCAACGCCATCCTGACCACCTTCAACGAAATCAACATGCAGCCGGTCATCGACCTGCGCAACAAGTACAAGGACAAGTTCGAGAAGGAACACGGCGTCAAGCTGGGCTTCATGTCCTTCTTCGTCAAGGCGGTCGTGCACGCCCTGAAGAAGTACCCGATCGTCAACGCTTCGGTCGATGGCAATGACATCGTCTACCACGGTTACTTCGACATCGGTGTGGCCGTCGGCTCGCCCCGTGGTCTGGTGGTGCCCATCCTGCGCGATGCGGACCAGATGTCGATTGCCGACATCGAGAAGAAGATCGGTGAATTCGGCCAGAAGGCCAAGGACGGCAAGCTGTCCATCGAAGAACTGTCGGGCGGTACCTTCACCGTCTCCAACGGCGGCACCTTCGGTTCCATGCTGTCGACCCCGATCATCAACCCGCCGCAATCGGCGATCCTGGGCATCCACGCCACCAAGGAACGTGCTGTGGTTGAAAACGGCCAGGTCGTGGTCCGTCCGATCAACTACTTCGCGCTGTCCTATGACCACCGCATCATCGACGGCCGCGAAGCCGTCCTGTCGCTGGTCGCGATCAAGGAAGCACTGGAAGATCCGGCCCGTCTGCTGCTGGATCTGTAAGCAACCGGCCATCACGGCGTGAGCTAGGCGCTGAACGGCCCCCAGGCATTCAGCGCCTTTTTGCATCCGCTTCCAGTTCAAGCGGATGCGCACAACGAATCAGGAATACACACATGAGCAAGAATTTTGACGTGGTCGTCATCGGTGGCGGCCCTGGCGGTTACATCGCCGCCATCCGCGCAGCGCAACTGGGCTTCAACACCGCCTGCATCGACGAATGGAAGAACGAAAAGGGCGGCCCCGCACCGGGCGGCACCTGCACCAACGTCGGTTGCATCCCCTCCAAGGCGCTGCTGCAATCGTCCGAACACTATGAGCACGCCAGCCACGGCTTCGCCGAGCACGGCATCGAAGTCAAGGGCCTGGGCCTGAACCTGGAAAAGATGCTGGGCCGCAAGAACACCGTGGTCAAGCAGAACAACGATGGCATCCTGTACCTGTTCAAGAAGAACAAGGTCGCCTTCTTCCACGGCCGTGGCTCCTTCGTCAAGGGCGATGCCAATGGCTACGAGATCAAGGTCGCGGGTGCTGCCGAAGAAACCATCACCGCCAAGCATGTCATCGTGGCGACCGGTTCGAACGCCCGTGCACTGCCGGGCGCGGAGTTCGATGAAAAGCTGATCCTCTCCAACACCGGCGCACTGTCGATCACCGAAGTGCCGAAGAAGCTGGGCGTGATCGGCGCCGGCGTGATCGGCCTGGAAATGGGTTCGGTCTGGCGTCGCCTGGGCGCGGAAGTGACCGTGCTGGAAGCCCTGCCTACCTTCCTGGGTGCTGTCGATGAACAGATCGCCAAGGAAGCCCAGAAGCTGCTGACCAAGCAAGGCCTGGCCGTGAACCTGGGTGTGAAGATCGGCACCATCAAGGCTGGCAAGAACAGCGTCTCCGTGGAATACACCGATGCCAAGGGCGAAGCCCACACCGGCGAATTCGACAAGCTCATCATCTCCATCGGCCGTACCCCCAACACCATCGGCCTGAACGCCGAAGGCGTGGGCCTGAAGCTGGACGAGCGCGGCTTCATCGCCGTGGACGGCGACTGCAAGACCAACCTGCCCAACGTGTGGGCGGTGGGTGATGTGGTGCGCGGCCCGATGCTGGCCCACAAGGCCGAAGAAGAAGGCGTTGCCGTGGCCGAGCGTATCGCCGGTCAGCATGGTCACGTCAACTTCAACACCATTCCTTGGGTCATCTACACCTCGCCGGAAATCGCCTGGGTCGGCAAGACCGAGCAGCAACTCAAGGCCGAAGGCGTGCAGTACAAGGCCGGTACCTTCCCGTTCCTGGCCAACGGCCGCGCCCGTGCGCTGGGCGATACCTCGGGCATGGTGAAGTTCCTGGCCGATGCCAAGACCGATGAGATCCTGGGCGTGCACATCGTCGGCCCGATGGCCTCCGAGCTGATTTCCGAAGCCGTGGTGGCCATGGAATTCCGTGCTTCCTCCGAAGACATCGCCCGTATCTGCCACGCTCACCCCTCGCTGTCCGAAGCGACCAAGGAAGCGGCCCTGGCCGTCGACAAGCGTGCATTGAACTTCTGATGCGCGATCAATGCGACAATACGCGTCGCTCATGCCTGCCAGCATGGCCAGGTTTGAGTTGCCCGCATAGTCAGCATTGAGATGCCAACCCAATGGGCGAGCCTGGCTCGCCCATTGTCGTTTTACAAGACCACACCATGGATGTCCGTCAATTCTACGAACAGTCGCTGTCCCAGCGCGGTTATCAACCCGATGAGGCGCAGTTGCGCGCCATCGAGCGCCTGCAGCGCGCCTATGAGGAATGGGTCGCCTACAAGGCCCAGCGCGCCTCCACCTTCAAGCGTCTGATCAGCCGGCCGGCCGTGCCGCGCGGCGTCTACATGTGGGGCGGGGTAGGGCGTGGCAAGTCCTTCCTGATGGACAGCTTCTATTCCGTGGTGCCGGTGGTGCGCAAGACGCGCCTGCACTTCCACGAATTCATGCGCGATGTGCATCGTCAGCTCGATGAATTGAAGGGCATCGCCGATCCCCTCGATGAGGTCGCCAAGCGCATCGCCAAGAAGTACCGCCTGATCTGCTTCGATGAATTCCACGTCTCCGACATCGCCGATGCGATGATTCTCTACAACCTGTTGAAGGGCCTGTTCGACCATGGCGTGTCGTTCGTGATGACCTCCAACTACGAGCCCAGCACGCTCTATCCAGATGGCCTGCATCGCGATCGGATGCTGCCCACCATTGCCTTGCTGAAGGAAAAGCTGGACGTCATGAACATCGACGCCGGCATCGACTACCGCAAGCGGGTGCTGGAGCAGGTGAAGGTGTACCACACCCCCCTGAACGCCAAGACTGATGAAGAATTGCGCGCAGCCTTCGCCGCCGTCGCCGAAGCTGCCGATGAAGATCCGCGCGTGCACATCGAAGCCCGCGAGATCCGTGCCCTGCGCCGGGCCGGCAGCGCCATCTGGTTCGATTTTGCGACCCTGTGCGGGGGCCCGCGCTCGCAGAACGATTACCTGGAGCTGGCCAGCCGCTTCCAGACCGTGATCCTGTCGGGCATTCCGCGCATGTCGGCGGCGATGTCCTCGGAGGCGCGCCGCTTCACCTGGCTGATCGACGTCTTCTACGACCACAAGGTCAAGCTGATCATGTCGGCCGCCGTCGAGCCGGATGAGCTTTATACGGTAGGTACGCTCTCCAACGAGTTCCACCGTACCGTTTCACGTATCATTGAGATGCAATCGAAGGAATATCTGGACGCGGACCGCCGTTCGATTGCCGACAGTCTCTCCTGAACAATCACCTGATGAACAAGAAATCCATGCAAGGTCTTTTTGCCGATGCCAAGGGCGTCACTTCTTCCCTGTGCGGCCTGATGCTGGCCTTGGTCGCCGGCACCTGTGCGGCGCAAGGGCAGGACGCAGCCAGTGCTACCTCGGGCGCGCAAAGCCAGGCAAGCCAGCCGCAGGCGGCATCGGCGGCCACCGCGGCCGCACCGGCGGAGCCCATGAGCCGCGAGCGCTTTGATGAATTGGAGGCGCGCCCGCCGATTGCCCAGCGTTTCTCGGCCGGCTCCATCAAGTCCGATGCATTGGCCCAGAAGGCATTGGAGGAAGCCGCCGAAGACCGCCAGGTTGCCGAGCTGCGCTATATCCTGGACCAGCGTGCCTGCTACCCCAAATTCCTGGTCTCCGATTGTCTGGAAGCTGCGCGCGACCGCAAGCGCCTGACCGAAAAGGGCATCAAGGCAGTGGAGTACGAAGCCAAGGTGTTCCAGCGCCAGGCCACCGTGGATGATCGCGACCGCTCGCTGGCCGAGCAGCGCACCAAGGATGAGGAAGATGCTGCGCGCCGCCTGGCCGACCAGAAGCAGAAGGAAGCCGATTCCGCCCGCAAGGTCGAGGAAAGTCGCGCCAAGAACAGCGAAGTACAGCAGCGCATCGACCAGAACAAGAACGTACCGGCCGATTACCGTGTGCGTCAGCATGAGGCCGAGGTGCAGCGCCAGCAGGCCGAGGAGGCGGCCCGTGCGCCCACGCGTGCGGCCAACGCCGCCCAGCGCCAGCGTCGCATCCAGGAAGCCGAGGAGCATCGCCAGGAAGTCGAGCGCAAGAAGGCCGAGAACGAACGTGAGCGTGCCGAACGCAGCAAAG
>NZ_BADI01000047.1:0-4903 GCF_000333555.1 Herbaspirillum sp. B65
CGGTCTGTTCCTGTTCCTGATGCTGCCCTTCATCCTGTTCCTGTTGGACAGCAGCCTGCTCTCGGAAGGTACTTTCGCCTATCTCAAGGGCTTCACGTCGGGCTGGTTCGTCAAGCTCATCATCCTGGCCCTGTCCTGGGCCTATCTGCACCACTTCTGCGCCGGCATCCGCCACCTGATCATGGATAACCATATCGGTCTGGACAAGGACAGCGCGCGCAAGTCCTCGGCAACGGTCCTGGTGGTCAGCATCACGCTGATGGTCCTGGTCGCATTGAAACTGTTCGGAGCATTCTGAAAATGGCTGATAACAACATCGGACCCAAGCGCCTGGTCGTGGGCGCTCACTATGGCCTGCGTGACTGGATGGCGCAACGCGCCACCGCCGTGGTGATGGCGATCTACACCGTGATCCTGCTGGTGTGCTTCTTCACCGCGACCAACTTCAGCTACCAGGGCTGGGCGGCGCTGTTCGCGCATCAATGGTTCAAGGTGGCCACCTTTGCCGTGTTCATGGCGCTGTTCTTCCACGTCTGGATCGGCGTGCGTGATGCGCTGATGGACTACGTCAAGCTCGTTGGCCTGCGCCTGGTCCTGCAAGTTGCCACTATCGTGTGGCTGATCGCTTGCGCTGGCTATGCCGCGCAGATTCTGTGGAGAAACTAATCGTGGCTGCAATCAAATCCGCCATCACTACCCGCCGCTTTGACGCGGTCATCGTCGGCGCCGGTGGCTCCGGTATGCGCGCCTCGTTGCAACTGGCCGAAGCCGGCCTGAACGTGGCTGTCCTGTCCAAGGTCTTCCCGACCCGCTCGCACACCGTGGCTGCCCAAGGCGGCATCGGCGCTTCGCTGGGCAACATGTCCGAAGACAATTGGTACTGGCACATGTTCGACACCGTCAAGGGTTCGGACTACCTGGGTGACCAGGACGCCATCGAATTCATGTGCCGCGAAGCACCGAAAGCTGTTTACGAGCTGGAACACTTCGGTATGCCCTTCGACCGCAACCCGGATGGCACCATCTACCAGCGTCCGTTCGGCGGCCACACCGCTAACCTGGGCGAAAAGCCGGTGCAGCGTGCCTGTGCCGCCGCTGACCGTACCGGTCACGCGCTGCTGCACACCCTGTACCAGCGCAACGTGCGCGCCAAGACCCACTTCTTCGTCGAATGGATGGCGCTGGACCTGATCCGCAACGAAGAGGGCGATGTCCTCGGCGTGGTCGCGCTGGAAATGGAAACCGGCGAAATCATGATGCTGCACGCCAAGACCACCCTGTTCGCCACCGGCGGTGCAGGTCGTATCTGGGCCGCATCGACCAATGCCTTCATCAATACCGGCGACGGTATGGGCATGGCCGCACGTGCCGGCCTGCCGCTGCAGGACATGGAATTCTGGCAGTTCCACCCGACCGGCGTGGCCGGCGCGGGCGTGCTGATCACCGAAGGCGTGCGCGGCGAAGGCGGCATCCTGATCAACAGCAACGGCGAACGCTTCATGGAGCGCTACGCGCCGACCCTGAAGGATCTGGCCCCGCGTGACTTCGTTTCGCGTTCGATGGACCAGGAAATCAAGGAAGGCCGCGGCGTCGGTCCGCACAAGGATCACGTGCTGCTGGATCTGCGCCACATCGGTGCCGATACCATCAAGAAGCGCCTGCCCTCGATCCTGGAAATCGCCCACAAGTTCGCCAACGTCGATGCGACCAAGGAACCGATCCCGGTCGTGCCGACCATCCACTACCAGATGGGTGGCATCCCCACCAACGTCCATGGTCAGGTGGTCGCACCCAAGGGTGGTTCGATGAAGGAAGTGGTGCAGGGCATGTACGCCATCGGCGAATGCGCCTGCGTGTCGGTGCACGGCGCCAACCGCCTGGGTACCAACTCGCTGCTGGACCTGGTGGTGTTCGGTCGTGCTGCCGGCAACCATATCGTCGGTACCCGCCTGCAGGACCAGAGCCACAAGCCGATCCCGGCCGGCGCCCTGGACCGTTCGCTGGAACGCATTGCGCACCTGGAGAGCAGCACCGGTTCCGAGCGCGTGCAAGACGTGGCCAACGACATCCGTGCCACCATGCAGAAGTACTGCGGCGTGTTCCGTACCGACGCCCTGCTGCAGGAAGGCTATACCAAGATCATGGAGCTGGACGAGCGTCGCAAGCACGTCTCCTTCAAGGACAAGTCCAAGGTCTTCAACACTGCCCGCGTGGAAGCGCTGGAACTGGACAACCTGATCGAAACCGCCAAGGCCACCATCACCTCGGCCGCAGCTCGCAAGGAATCGCGTGGCGCCCACGCCCACAGCGACTACGAGCAACGCGACGACGTGAACTGGCTCAAGCACACGCTGTGGTTCTCCGAGGGGAATCGTCTCGACTACAAGCCGGTCAACATGCAGCCGCTGACCGTCGAGACCTTCAAACCTAAAGCACGTACTTTCTAAGAGGTCGCAACATGACTCGCACCCTGAAATTCAAGATTTATCGTTACGATCCGGACAAGGACGACAAGCCGTACATGCAAGACCTGACGGTGGAGTTGAAGCCCACCGACAAGATGCTGCTGGATGCCCTGCAACGCATCAAGTCCGATGTGGACGATTCGCTGGCGCTGCGTCGCTCCTGCCGCGAAGGCGTGTGCGGCTCGGACGCCATGAACATCAACGGCAAGAACGGCCTGGCCTGCATCACCAACCTGAACGAACTGACCGAACCCATCGTTCTGAAGCCCCTGCCTGGCTTGCCGGTGATTCGCGACCTGATCGTCGATATGACGAACTTCTTCAAGCAGTACGACTCGATCAAGCCTTACCTGATCAACGACAGCATTCCGCCCGAAAAGGAACGCCTGCAGTCGCCCGAACAGCGTGAAGAGCTCGATGGCGTCTACGAGTGCATTCTGTGCGCCTGCTGCTCGACCTCCTGCCCGTCGTTCTGGTGGAACCCGGACCGTTTCGTCGGCCCGGCCGGTCTGCTGCAAGCCTACCGCTTCATCGCCGACAGCCGCGACGAAGCCACCGGCGCGCGTCTGGACAATCTGGAAGATCCGTATCGCCTGTTCCGTTGCCGTTCCATCATGAACTGCGTCGATGTCTGCCCCAAGGGTCTGAACCCCAACAAGGCCATCGGCAAGATCAAGGAACTGATGGTTCGTCGTTCGGTATAAGTCGTATCGGTTGATCGGCCCGCCAGACCCGCCGTGGTTGGCGGGCTGCAGCGAGGGGGAGCAGGGCTGCAAGCGGCTTCCCTGACCGTCCCAGTCAGTTTTGGTGCGGTTGAAGTGAATGGAAAGACAAGAAATGAGCGAGTTCACGACTGAACAGCGTCACCAGGATGATCCGGCCAAACGGGCGCGACTGCGCTGGCGTGCGCGTCGCGGGCTGCTGGAGAACGACCTGATCCTGACGCGCTATCTCGATGCCCATGAGGCCGAGATGAGCGACGACGAGGTGGATGCCTTTTCGCGCCTGATGGACCTGACTGACAACGACCTGATGGACCTGTTGCTGGCTCGCAAGGAGCCCGAAGCGGCGGTCGATCTGCCCCAAGTGCATGCGTTGCTCAAGACACTGCGTACTGCCTGACTGTTGCACGAATATTGCGCCTGGCCACAAGCCAGACGGATTTTGCCCGATCGCGGCCGGCTCCAACTCGCCCCCCGGCGCATCCGCACCACGATGCAGCCCGGCTTGCGGCCGCGGCGTTTGATTAACGGTTTCACCATCCCAGCAAAAGGAAAAGCTATGTCCAATACCGATATCAAAGCTACCCTGTCGTTCTCCGACGGCTCTCCGTCCGTAGATTTTCCTATCTACAAGGGCAGCATCGGCCCTGATGTGATCGATATCCGTAAGCTCTACGGCGCCACCGGCAAGTTCACCTATGACCCGGGCTTCATGTCGACCGCTTCCTGCAATTCCTCCATCACCTACATCGATGGCGACAAGGGCGAGCTGCTGTACCGCGGCTACCCGATCGAGCAGTTGGCGGTGAATTGCGACTTCCTGGAATCCTGCTACCTGCTGCTGCACGGTGAGCTGCCCAACGCCAAGCAGAAGGTGGATTTCGTCAAGACCGTGACCGAGCACACCATGGTCCACGAGCAGATGAACTTCTTCTTCCGTGGCTTCCGCCGCGATGCGCACCCGATGGCCGTGCTGACCGGTTCCGTGGGCGCGCTGTCGGCCTTCTACCACGATTCGCTGGACATCTCCAACGCCAACCACCGCGAAGTCTCGGCCATCCGCATGATCGCCAAGCTGCCGACCCTGGTGGCTATGGCTTACAAGTACAGCATCGGCCAGCCGTTCGTCTATCCGCGCAACGATCTGTCCTACACTGCCAACTTCATGCGCATGATGTTCGCCAACCCGTGCGAAGAGTACCAGGTCAATGAAGTGCTGGTGCGCGCGCTGGACCGCATCCTGATCCTGCACGCCGATCACGAGCAGAACGCCTCGACCTCGACCGTGCGCCTGGCCGGTTCCTCCGGTGCCAATCCGTTCGCATGTATCGCTGCCGGTATCGCCTGCCTGTGGGGTCCTGCCCACGGTGGCGCCAACGAAGCCGCACTGAACATGCTGGAACAGATCGGTTCCGTGGACAAGATCCCTGAATTCATCACCCAAGTGAAGGACAAGAACTCGGGCGTGAAGCTGATGGGCTTCGGTCACCGCGTCTACAAGAACTACGACCCGCGTGCCAAGCTGATGCGCGAAACCTGCTACGAAGTCCTGAACGAACTGGGCCTGCACGACGACCCGCTGTTTTCAGCTGGCATGGAGCTGGAAAAGATCGCGCTGGAAGACGAATACTTCGTCTNCCGCAGGCTGTACCCGAACGTCGACTTCTACTCGGGCATCGTGCAGCGCGCCCTGGGCATCCCGACCTCGATGTTCAC
>NZ_BADI01000046.1:0-7739 GCF_000333555.1 Herbaspirillum sp. B65
GATGCTGTCCGGGAATTGTCCGAACACCAGCCAACCCATGCCGCAGGCCGAGATGATCTGGGCATAGAAGAAGGGCGTCAGCACCGAGGCCTCGGCGTGCTTGTAGGCGGTGTTCTGCAGGAAGTGGCCGATGGTGCTGGTAATGCCGGTGGAGACCAGGATCGCCAGTTCGACCATGCTGGGCATATGGCTGGTCCAGAAGAAGGGCACCATCAAGGTCGACGCCACGCTGCCCACCAGCGCCCCGTAGAACAGCGTCACCATGGGGTTGTCCGCCTGGCTGGCCTTGCGGTTGAGGATCGACAGCAAGGCCTGGGTCAGGGCCGAGATCAGCCCCAGCGCCACGCCGTAGGGCGGGATATCGCCACTGGGGCGGATCACGATCAGCATTCCACCAAACCCGATCAATACCGCGACCCAGCGCGAGACATAGCTGCGCTCGCCCAATAGCCAGGGCGAGATCGCCAGCACGATCAGCGGCGCGCAGAAATTCATGGCCGTGCCTTCGGCCAGCGGCACGATCTTCAACACCGAAAAGAAAATCAGCGTCGAGCCCAGCAGCAGCGCCCCGCGCCCCAATTGCAGGCCGAGCCGGTTCGATTGCAGGATGCTGCGTCCGTGCCGGCGGCGGTACAGCGGCGCCAGCGTGGCCGCCATGAAGAACAGGTTGATGGTGTAGCGCATCCAGGCAATCATCACCACGTGATAGCCGGCTAGGGCCAGCAGCTTGCCGGCGGTATCGAGCAGTGACAGTGTCCAGAGCCCCGAAATGAGGAACAGGATGCCCAGTTTATGACTGTGGGCGATGCGGGGATGTGGCAGGACGGCGCTGGACATGGTCTCGGAGGATTTGGTTGAACACGGCTCGGATGGCCGGTATGAATTCGCTGGCAGTCAGTCCCACCGGCCCCTGGCCTGCGGCCACCAACTGGTCGGCCGCTGCGCCGTGGATCCAGGTCGCGGCCAGGGCGGCGGCGCGCGTAGGCCAGCCCTGGGCCAGCAGTGCCCCACACAGACCCGACAGGACATCGCCGGTGCCGGCGGTGGACAATGCCGGGTTGCCGCTGGGGTTGATGGCGATCTGGCCATCAGGGAAGGCGATGACCGTCCCCGCGCCCTTGAGCACGGTGATGGCATTGAACTGGCGTGCCAGCAGACGCGCCGCCTGCGGCCGATCCTGCTGGACTTGCTGGGTGGTGCTGTCGAGCAGTCGTGCCGCTTCCAGCGGATGCGGGGTGATGATGCTGGTGATGGCCGCACCCGTGTGACTGCGACTGTGCAGCTTGTGTTGCAGGGTCGGCTCGGCCGAGATCAGGTTCAGGGCGTCGGCATCGATGACGATGTCGGCTTCGCTTTCCAGCGCGCGTGCCAGGAGGTCATGGGCGTGGCGCGAGGTGCCCATGCCGGGGCCCACCACCAGTGCCGCGCTGGCCCCGAATTCGACGCGGTCGGCCAGGCGGAACATCAGTTCCGGGTGCTTGTCGTCATAGGCCAGGCCGTCATCGACGAAGGCCACGTAGACCCGTCCGGCACCGCCAAAGGCGGCCGTGCGGGCAGCCAGCACCGGCGCGCCGGCCATGCCGCGTGCCCCCCCGACTACGATCACGTCGCCATAGCTGCCCTTGTGGCTGTTGTTGGCGCGCGGCTTGAGCGCAGTGGCAAAGCTCTGCGGGCCGTTAAGGAAGGCGCGCGCCGGCGGCAGCAAGCGGGGCTCGATGTCCAGTGGCTCTACCACGATGTGGCCGCTGTGGTCGCTGCCGTCGCAGGTATGCAGGCCAGGCTTGTCGCCGATGAAGGTAATGGTATGGGTGGCTTGTACCGCCACCCCATCGCGAGCACCGACGATGCTGCCGGTATCGGCATCCAGGCCGCTGGGCACATCGATGGACAGCACCGGGCAGCGCAGGCTGTTGACGTAGTCGATGATGGGCCGCAGCGCCGGGCCGGGCGCTCGTGCCAGGCCGATACCGAACAGACCATCGATCACCAGTGCCCAGGATTGCGCGCGCAGGGCGGCGTCACTGAGGTCGTCGATGAACTGGATCGCGGCCTCGCGTGCGCGGGCCAGGGCACGGCAGGCATCGGGCGGCTGGCGGCTAGGGTCGGCATGGAGTTGCACGCTCACTTCGATGCCGGCTTCTTCCAGTAGGCAAGCCGCTTCCAGCGCATCGCCGCCATTGTTGCCGGGGCCGGCCAGGATCAGCACCGAGGGCGAGGACGCCGTGGCCGAGCACAGCAGTTGCTGCGCCTGCTCGGCAATGGCGGCGCCGGCGCGTTGCATCAGGGTGTAAGGAGGCAGGGCGGACAGGGCGGCTTGTTCGACTTGGCGGATCTCGGCAACAGAATAGAGCGCGCTCATGATCGGGATCGCTGGCGTATGAAGGTTAATGCTGCGTGGATGAAGCTAGTCCAGGCGGGTGGGGTCTGGCCGGGAGCAGGTGTAACGACGATGTGAATTTTAAGGGAATTATGCTGCCCGCGCAGAGCGCCGACAGATGAAAAATCGGCGCGAATCGTGTATCTCGTGTATCGCCGCGCGCCGATTTTTCTGCCATCAAGCCAGCACGTCGCGTGGCAACAGGCCTTCGGTCGGGATCTCGGTCTCTTCCCCGGCTACCAGGTCGGCCAGCAGGCGCGCCGAGCCCACGCTGGCTGCCCAGCCGGTAGCGCCATGGCCGACGTTGACGAACACGTTGCCCTGCCGGGTCGGCCCGATCAGGGGCAGGCCATGCGGCAACAGGGCCATGGTATTGCTCCAGAAGTGGGCCTGGTTGTAGTTGGCGGCATTGGGGTAATAGTCGCCGGCAATCTTGAGCAGGTTGCGCAAGGCCTTGGGCGGCAGCGTCTGCGACGGCGGCACGAAGCCCAGCAGGCCGCTGATGCGGATACGCCCGCCCAGGCGGGTCATGGCGACCTTGTAGCTGTCGTCGTAGAGCGCCATGCTGGGCGCGTCATCGGGATTCTTGACCGGCACCAGGGCCGAATAGCTTTGCAGCGCGCGCAGCGGCAGGTCGGTATCGAGCGGGCGCAGCAATTCGGCGCTGGAGATGCCGGCGGCCACCACCACCGCATCGACCCGCATCTGCGAAGCCAGGTGCGGCGACTGTAGCTGCAGCATGACGCGCCCGCCGAACTCGGCCTGGATGGCGGTGACGGTGGAATCGAAATGGAAACGCACGCCCAGTTCCTGGGCCGCATTGCGCATCTGCTTGGCAAACAGCACGCAGTTGCCGGCGATGTCATCGGGATAGTAGAGCGCGCCGGCCAGGGCGGCGCCGGAAGAGAAGGCCGGCTCCAGGGCGCGGATCGCCTCCGTGTCCAGAGCCTGGTGCTTGAACTCGCATTGTTCGGCGGCTTCTTGCATCTGCCCGATGCGCGCTGCTTCGGCCGGCAGGCGGAACAGGTGGAATACGCCGTTGCCATTCTCGTGTTCCAGGTTGTAATGCGTCTGCAATTGCAGGGTCAGGCCCTGGCCATAGGCTGCCAGGCGCGACAGGCGCAGCTTGTTCTGTGCAAAATACTGTTGTGCCTGGCGCGTGCGGCCCATCCAGCGGCGGCGGCCGAAGTCGGTACCGGACGCCAGCAGCACGCGCGGCTCATCCTGGAAGCGGCAGGCGAAGGTGGCCATGGCGCCCGGCAAGGTCAGGGGCGTGGCCGCCCCCGGCGCCAACAGGCCCGTGTCGCCGAAGGTGGCTTCTTCGGCCACATGGGCGCGGCGCTCGATCACGGCGACTTCATAGCCCTTGGCGGCCAGGAAGTAGGCGCTGCATATCCCTGAAAGTCCCCCGCCGATCACGGCGATCTGTCGATGTGTGCTATTCACTCTATTCGTCTTGGAGGCGGCGTGGCCGCTGTGGTCATGGGCATCGGGCGGTGAGTTGTGCTGCTCGCTGCGGGTTCACAGGGGCAGGCCATGGTCCGATGCGGGCCGAATGATACCGCGAAATTTCCTTGCCGTTCAGATATTGCCGCAGTGCTACATCCCGGCATCGTCCCCAAGCAAGGCATGTCCTTCGTGGCAGGACAACGTTTGGAGCGGGAAGGGCGATGACAGCGGCCAGGAAAGGATGGCGGGGCTGCTCGCTTTGCGCGGGACTTGGCGCGGTGTCCACTGTATAATGCCGGCTCTGCCAGCTAACGCGCGCACGATCCATCATTCCGCCACCCCTAGGCCTGCACGTTTTTTCCTTGTGCAATGCGGCATCCGGGGCTGGTCGGTGCCGGTGGACCGGTCCCTGCCGCGATGCTGCCACGGTTTTCCCGATTCAAGCTAACTGCCTCGACCTCGCCATGCTGATCCTGCCGGGCTCCAATGCCCTTTCCGCTTTCCGTACCCAACGCCTTCTGACCCAATTGCAAGCCGTGGATGCCGCCATTACCGGCGTATCCGGCCGCTACCTGCATTTCGTCGACGCCAAGGCCCTGACGCAAGAGGATGAGGCCCGTCTCAACGGCCTGCTGACCTACGGCGACCCTTTCAACGGCAGTGACGAGGGCGACGCCTTTGTGGTGATTCCGCGTTTCGGCACCATCTCGCCCTGGGCCAGCAAGGCCACCGACATCGTGCGCAATTGCGGCATGGGCCATATCCACCGCGTGGAGCGCGGCATCATCTTCCGCGTGCAGGTCAAGACGGGCCTGTTGGGCGGGGCCAAGAAACTCAACGAAGCCAGCCTCCCGGCCGTGGCCGCACTGCTGCACGATCGCATGACCGAGACCGTGCTGCGCGATCCCCAAGATGCAGCCGGTCTGTTCTCGGAACTGCAGGCCAAGCCGCTGGAGTCGGTGGACGTGATCGGCGGCGGCCGCGCCGCGCTGGAACGCGCCAACACCGAACTGGGCCTGGCGCTGTCGGACGATGAGATCGATTACCTGGTGGAAGCCTTTACCAAGGCCCAGCGCAATCCCACCGATGTGGAACTGATGATGTTCGCCCAGGCCAACAGCGAACACTGCCGCCACAAGATCTTCAACGCCGACTGGACCATCGACGGCGAGAAGCAGGACAAGTCGCTGTTCGGCATGATCAAGAACACCCACCAACTGGCGCCCAAGGGCACCGTGGTGGCCTATTCGGACAACTCCTCCATCATCGAGGGCGCGACCGTCTCGCGCTTCTACCAGCGCGGCGCCACCAAGGGCAATGTGTATGAAGCGTCGGACGAGCTGACCCACATCCTGATGAAGGTGGAAACCCACAACCACCCGACCGCCATCTCGCCGTTCCCGGGCGCCTCCACTGGCGCTGGCGGCGAGATCCGCGACGAAGGCGCCACCGGCCGCGGTTCCAAGCCCAAGGCCGGCCTGACCGGTTTCACCGTCTCCAACCTGATGGTCACCCACGCCGTGCAACCCTGGGAAAACGCCCGCGACGTGGCCCAGCCGGTGGACCAGCGCGACGAACACGCCCAGGGCGGCATCTACGGCAAGCCCGAGCGCATCGCTTCGCCCCTGCAGATCATGATCGACGGCCCGCTCGGGGGCGCCGCCTTCAACAATGAATTCGGCCGTCCCAACCTGGGCGGTTACTTCCGCACCTACGAGCAGAACGTGGGCGGCCAGGTCATGGGCTATCACAAGCCCATCATGATTGCCGGCGGCATGGGCAACATCTCGGCCAAGCACACCAAGAAGAACGACCTGCCGGTGGGCAGCCTGCTGATCCAGCTGGGCGGCCCCGGTATGCGCATCGGCATGGGTGGCGGCGCCGCTTCCTCGATGGCCACCGGTGTCAATACCGCCGACCTGGACTTCGATTCGGTGCAGCGTGGCAACCCGGAAATGGAGCGTCGCGCCCAGGAAGTCATCAATGCCTGCTGGGCGCTGGGTGACGAGAACCCGATCCAGTCCATCCACGACGTGGGAGCAGGTGGTCTGTCCAACGCCTTCCCGGAAATCACCAACGACGCCAAGCGCGGCGCCATCTTCGACCTGCGCAAAGTCCCCCTGGAAGAAAGCGGCCTGGCCCCGCGCGAGATCTGGAGCAATGAATCCCAGGAGCGTTACGTGTTGGCGATCCTGCCGGAACACCTGCCCCTGTTCAAATACCTGTGCGAGCGCGAGCGCGCGCCCTTCGCCGTGGTCGGTACCGCCACCGAAGAACGCCAACTGAAGGTGATCGACCCCGAGCACAACAACAGCCCGGTCGATATGCCCATGGACGTGCTGCTGGGCAAGCCGCCCAAGATGCACCGCGATGTGCAGCACGTCGAGAAGCAACTGCCGCCGGTGGACCTGACCGGCATGGACCTGGTGGAGGTGGCCCAGCGCGTGCTGCGCCTGCCGGCCGTGGCTGACAAGTCCTTCCTGATCACCATCGGCGACCGTAGCGTCGGCGCCATGACCGTGCGCGACCAGATGGTCGGTCCCTGGCAGGTGCCGGTGGCCGACGTGGCCGTGACCGCCATGGGCCTGGAAGGCTATCTGGGTGAAGCCATGGCCATGGGCGAGCGCACCCCGCTGGCCGTGATTGACGCGCCCGCTTCGGGCCGCATGGCCGTCGGTGAAGCCATCACCAACATCGCGCCGGCANCCATCGCGNAGATCGGCGACATCAAGCTCTCGGCCAACTGGATGGCGGCCTGCGGCCAGCCCGGCCAGGACGCCGCGCTGTTCGATACCGTCAAGGCAGTAGGCATGGAATTGTGCCCGGCGCTGGGGATCTCGATCCCGGTGGGCAAGGATTCGCTATCCATGCGCAGCACCTGGAGCGATGAAGAGGGCGCCAAGTCGGTGACTTCGCCGGTCTCGCTGATCGTCTCCGGTTTTGCGCCCGTGACCGATGTACGCCGCGTGCTCACGCCGCAACTGCGCAAGGACAAGGGCGAGACCGTTCTGATCCTGATCGACCTGGGCCGTGGCAAGAACCGCATGGGGGCTTCGGCCTTGACGCAGGTGATGCAACAGATCGGCAACGAGACCCCGGACGTCGATAGTGCCGAAGACCTGAAGGCCTTCTTCAACGCCATCCAGCAACTCAACACCGAAGACCGCCTGCTGGCCTACCACGACCGTTCCGACGGCGGCCTGTATGCCACCTTGGCCGAAATGGCCTTCGCTGGCCATACCGGTATCTCGGTCAACCTCGACATCCTGACCATGGAAGCCGAGCACGCCGCCGACTGGGGTGATTCCAAGAACTGGACCACGCAAGTGGCCGAGCGCCGCAATGAACTGACCCTGCGCGCGCTGTTCAGCGAAGAACTGGGTGCTGTCATCCAGGTACCGGCCGAGCAGAAGTCGGAGGTCATGAACGTGCTGCGCAGCTACAACCTGGGCGCTTGCAGTCACATCATCGGCAAGCCCAATGATCGTGACGTGATCGAATTCATGCGCGATGCCAAGAACATCTACGGCCAGCCGCGTGCCGAGCTGCATCGCGTCTGGAGCGAGACCAGCTGGCGCATCGCCCGCCTGCGCGACAACCCGGCCTGCGCCGATGCCGAATATGAGCGCCTGCTGGACGCGGCCGATCCCGGCATGACGCCCAAGCTGACGTTCGATCCGCAGGAAGACATCGCCGCCCCCTACCTGTCGCTGGGTGCGGCAGCCCGTCCCAAGGTCGCCATCCTGCGCGAGCAGGGCGTGAACTCGCACATCGAGACCGCCTATGCCATGCACAAGGCCGGCTTCACGGCGGTGGACGTGCACATGAGCGACCTGATCGCCAATCGCGCCAAGCTGGATGACTTCAAGGGCTTCATCGCCGTGGGGGGCTTCTCCTACGGTGACGTGCTGGG
>NZ_BADI01000045.1:0-3221 GCF_000333555.1 Herbaspirillum sp. B65
GGGCCTCCAACTCGAAGTACGCCTTCCTGGGGGCCATGCGCGCCTCGGCACAGATGGTGTCCTACGAAATCTCCATGGGCTTCTGCCTGGTGGTGGTGCTGATGGTCACCGGCAGCCTGAACATGACCGACATCGTGATGGCCCAGACCAAGGGCCAGTTCGCCGGCATGGGTCTGAACTTCCTGTCCTGGAACTGGCTGCCGCTGCTGCCGGTGTTCGTGATCTACTTCGTCTCCGGCGTGGCCGAGACCAACCGTCACCCGTTCGACGTGGTGGAAGGTGAATCCGAAATCGTGGCCGGTCACATGATCGAATACTCGGGCATGTCCTTCGCCATGTTCTTCCTGGCCGAATATGCCGCGATGATCCTGATCTCGATCCTGACCGCGCTGCTGTTCTTCGGCGGCTGGTCGGCACCGCTGGCGGCGCTGGACTTCATCCCGGGCTGGATCTGGCTGGGTCTGAAGACCTTCTTCTTCCTGTCGTTGTACGTGTGGATCCGCGCATCGTTCCCGCGCTATCGCTATGACCAGATCATGCGTCTGGGCTGGAAAGTGTTCATCCCGCTGACCCTGGTGTGGCTGGTGGTCGTGGCGATCTGGATCCAGTCGCCCTGGAATATCTGGAAATAAGTTGGAAGGCTGAGGCTAAAAATGGAAGCTATTAAGGATTTTTTCGGCAGCCTGATGCTCCGCGAACTGTTCAAGGGCCTGGCCCTGACCGGTCGCTACCTGTTCAAGCGCAAGATCACGGTGCAGTTCCCCGAGGAAAAGACGCCGATGTCGCCGCGTTTCCGCGGTCTGCACGCGCTGCGCCGTTATCCCAACGGTGAAGAACGCTGCATCGCCTGCAAGCTGTGCGAAGCGGTCTGCCCGGCCATGGCCATCACCATCGAGTCCGAGCAGCGTGCCGACGGTACCCGTCGCACCAGCCGCTACGACATCGACCTGACCAAGTGCATCTTCTGCGGTTTCTGCGAAGAGTCCTGCCCGGTCGACTCGATCGTCGAAACGCACATCCTGGAATACCACGGTGAAAAGCGGGGCGACCTGTACTACACCAAGGAAATGCTGCTGGCAGTGGGCGATCGTTACGAAAACGAAATCGCCGCGGCCCGTGCGGCCGACGCCGCCTACCGATAATCGGCGGCACCGTGCCGCCTTGTCATACGAGGCAGCCGGGCAGGGTGGTGCCAGCCGTGCGGGAAAGGGTGGATGTATTGCGATGGGATGACCGGCGCTTGCGGTCCCCGTGCTGATTGAATGAACCAACTTCTGGTTGATTATGGAATTTAAAACTGTCTTGTTCTACGCGTTCTCGGTGATCCTGGTGATTGCTGCATTGCGCGTCATCACGGCCCGCAACCCGGTCCATGCGGCCCTGTTCCTGGTGCTGTCCTTCTTCTCGGCAGCCGGTCTGTGGATGCTGCTCAAGGCCGAGTTCCTGGCCATCGTGCTGGTGCTGGTCTATGTCGGCGCGGTGATGGTGCTATTCCTGTTCGTGGTGATGATGCTCGATATCAACATGGACAAGTTGCGTGAAGGCTTCTGGGGTTATTTCCCGCTGGCCGCTACCATCGGCGTGGTCATCGTGCTGGAAATGTCGGCAGTCCTGCTCAACAGCTTCTGGGTCTACGAATCGCAAGTGCCTGCGGCCGCCGATACCATCGGCCAGACCAAGCCGCTGGGCAAGCTGATCTTCACCGAATATGTGTACGGTTTCGAAATCGCGGCCGTGATCCTGCTGGTGGCCATCGTCGCTGCCGTGGCGCTGACATTGCGCCGCCGTAAGGACAGCAAGTACTTCGATCCGGCCCAGGCGGTCAAGGTCAAGGCTTCGGATCGCGTGCGCCTGGTCAGCATGAAGGCCGAATCCACCCGCAACGAGCAGCCCGCTGACGCCGCCGCAGCGGCCGACAAGCCGGCAGCCGGTCAACAATCTTAAGAAGGGCGATCAAGAATCATGGCAATCACGCTCTCCCACTACCTGATCATCGGCGCGATCCTGTTCGCGATCTCGATCGTCGGCATTTTCCTGAACCGCAAGAACATCATCGTGCTGCTGATGGCCATCGAGTTGATGCTGCTTGCGGTCAACATGAACTTCATTGCTTTCTCGCATTACCTCGGTGACGCGGGCGGACAGATCTTCGTGTTCTTCATCCTGACCGTGGCTGCGGCTGAGTCCGCCATCGGTCTGGCGATTCTGGTGGTGCTGTTCCGTAACCTGGATACCATCAACGTGGAAGACCTCGACAGCCTCAAGGGCTGAGTCGGCATCCGCAGCGTCCTGTTTTTGCGTTCTGGTTTGAATTTCATTTAAAGATGGGAGGCCCCCTTGCAGCAGATGGTGCAAGCGGGGCAGCCAATAAGCGATAAGGTTCATCATGGCTGGGCAACTTAACCCACATCTTCTTCTTGCTGTACCCCTGGCGCCGCTGGCAGGCTCGGCCATCGCCGGCCTGTTGGGTACCAAATTCTTCGGCAACGTGGTTGGCCGCAAGGTGTCGCATACCGCGACCATCCTGGGCGTGCTGATCGCTGCCATCATCTCCATCCAGACCCTGCTCGCAGTGCTGGACGGCGCTACCTACAACGGTACGCTGTACAACTGGATGACGGTGGCCGGCATCAAGCTGGAGATCGGCTTCATGGTCGATAGCCTGACTGCGATGATGATGTGCGTGGTGACCTTCGTGTCCCTGATGGTCCACATCTACACCATCGGCTACATGGCTGAGGATGAGGGTTACAACCGCTTCTTCTCCTACATCTCGCTGTTCACCTTCTCCATGCTCATGCTGGTGATGAGCAACAACTTCCTGCAGCTGTTCTTCGGCTGGGAAGCGGTGGGCCTGGTGTCCTACCTGCTGATCGGTTTCTGGTTCACCCGACCGACCGCCATCAAGGCCAACATGAAGGCCTTCCTGGTCAACCGTGTCGGCGACTTCGGCTTCATCCTGGGTATCGGCCTGCTGCTGGCCTATGCCGGCTCGATGAACTACAGCGAAGTGTTCGCCAAGCGCGCCGAGCTGGTCCAACTGACCCTGCCGGGTACCGACTGGATGCTGCTGACCGTGGCCTGCATCTGCCTGTTCGTGGGCGCCATGGGCAAGTCGGCCCAGTTCCCGCTGCACGTCTGGCTGCCGGACTCGATGGAAGGCCCGACCCCGATTTCCGCGCTGATCCACGCCGCCACCATGGTGACGGCCGGTATCTTCA
>NZ_BADI01000044.1:0-6897 GCF_000333555.1 Herbaspirillum sp. B65
TCGAATTACTTCCCAGTCCTTCTCTTCATCCTTGTCGGCATCGGTGTCGGTGTCGCCCCCCAGCTCCTAGGTCGTCTTCTTGGTCCGCACAAGCCGGACGCTCAAAAAACTTCCCCTTACGAATGCGGTTTCGAAGCATTCGAAGATGCGCGCATGAAGTTCGATGTGCGCTACTACCTGATCGCCATCCTGTTCATCCTGTTTGATCTGGAAACCGCCTTCTTCTTCCCTTGGGGCGTGTCCATGCGTGAGCTGGGCTGGCAAGGTTTCGTCACGATGATGGTCTTCATCGCTGAATTTGTTGTCGGATTTTGGTACATCTGGAAAAAGGGTGCCCTGGATTGGGAGTAAGCCATGTCTATTGAAGGCGTATTGAATGAGGGGTTTGTTACCACCTCGCTGGATAAGGTAATCAACTGGACCCGTACCGGATCCCTGTGGCCCATGACCTTCGGTCTGGCCTGCTGCGCAGTTGAGATGATGCACGTCGGTGCTTCGCGTTACGACCTGGACCGTTTCGGTGCGGTGTTCCGTCCGTCGCCGCGCCAGTCCGACCTGATGATCGTGGCCGGCACCCTGTGCAACAAGATGGCGCCGGCACTGCGCAAGGTCTACGACCAGATGCCGGAACCGCGCTGGGTCATCTCCATGGGCTCCTGTGCCAATGGTGGTGGCTACTATCACTATTCGTACTCGGTGGTGCGCGGTTGCGATCGCATCGTGCCGGTGGACGTGTATGTGCCGGGTTGCCCGCCGACGGCTGAAGCGCTGCTGTATGGCGTGATCCAGCTGCAGAACAAGATCAAGCGCACCAACACCATCGCGCGCTAAGAGGGCAGTATGACGACAAAATTGGAAACTCTCGAAGCCGCCCTGCGTAATGCGCTTGGAGGGTATCTTCAGAACCTGACCGTGGCCCTCGGTGAAGTCACCGTGGTGGTCAAGGCCGCTGACTACCTGTCGGCCATGCGCGTGCTGCGCGACCATGCCGACACCCGTTTCGAACAATTGATCGACCTGTGCGGCGTGGATTACTCCACCTACGGCGATGGCGCCTGGGAAGGTCCGCGCTTTGCCGTGGTGTCGCACCTGATGTCGATCTCGCACAACTGGCGTGTGCGTGTGCGCGTGTTCGCACCGGATGATGATCTGCCCATCGTGGCCTCGGTCGATCCGATCTGGAATTCGGCTGGCTGGTATGAGCGTGAAGCGTTTGACTTCTACGGTATCCTCTTCGACGGTCACCCCCGACTGCGCCGCATCCTGACCGACTATGGCTTCATCGGCCACCCGTTCCGCAAGGACTTCCCGGTGTCCGGCTATGTCGAAATGCGTTACGACGCCGAACAGAAACGCGTCATCTATCAACCCGTAACGATCGAGCCGCGCGAAATCACCCCGCGCATCATTCGTGAAGAAAACTACGGGATCAAATAATGGCAGAGATCAAAAACTATACGCTCAACTTCGGTCCCCAGCACCCGGCCGCGCACGGCGTGCTGCGTCTGGTGCTGGAGCTGGACGGTGAAGTCATCCAGCGTGCCGACCCCCACATCGGCCTGTTGCACCGTGCCACCGAAAAGCTGGCCGAGCAGAAGACCTTCCTGCAATCCGTGCCCTACATGGATCGCCTGGATTACGTCTCGATGATGTGCAACGAGCACGGTTACGTGATGGCCATCGAGCGTCTGCTGGGCATCGAAGTGCCGCTGCGTGCGCAGTACATCCGCGTGATGTTCGACGAAATCACCCGTCTGCTGAATCACCTGATGTGGATCGGCGCACACGCGCTGGACGTGGGTGCGATGGGCGTGCTGCTGTATGCCTTCCGCGAACGTGAAGACCTGTTCGACTGCTACGAAGCCGTCTCCGGCGCCCGTATGCACGCGGCCTACTATCGTCCGGGTGGCGTCTATCGCGACCTGCCCGATACCATGCCGCAGTACAAGGCATCGATCGTGCGCAACGAGAAGGCCATCCGCGAACTGAACGAAAACCGTCAGGGTTCGCTGCTGGACTTCATCGAAGATTTCACCAACCGTTTCCCGACCTATGTCGACGAATACGAAACCCTGCTGACCGACAACCGTATCTGGAAGCAGCGTCTGGTCGGCGTCGGCGTGGTCTCGCCGGAACGTGCATTGCAGATGGGCTTCACCGGTCCCATGCTGCGTGGCTCGGGTATCGCCTGGGACTTGCGCAAGAAGCAGCCGTATGAAGTGTATGACCTGCTGGACTTCGACATCCCCATCGGCAAGAACGGCGACTGCTACGACCGTTACCTGGTGCGTGTGGCCGAGATGCGCCAGTCCAACCGCATCATCAAGCAGTGCGTGGAATGGCTGCGCAACAATCCGGGTCCGGTCATCACCGACAACCACAAGATTGCGCCTCCGAAACGTGCGGACATGAAGTCCAACATGGAAGACCTGATTCACCACTTCAAGCTGTTTACCGAAGGCTTCCGCGTGCCTGCCGGCGAAGCGTATGCCGCCGTCGAGCATCCGAAGGGTGAGTTCGGTATCTACCTGGTCTCCGACGGTGCCAACAAGCCGTACCGCCTGAAGATTCGCGCCCCAGGCTTTGCCCACCTGCAAGCCCTGAACGAAATGGCCAAGGGACACATGATTGCCGACGCGGTCACCATCATCGGTACGCAAGACATCGTGTTCGGGGAAATCGACCGATAAGTCGAAGAGTAAGAGTCAAGGCGGGCTTCGATGAGAGGCCCGTCAGGTTTGGGGAATATCCAATAACCGCGCAGCACTGATGCGCATGGATGGCCAACGATATGCTGTTAAGTCAAGAAGCCCTTAAGAAAATCGATCGCGAACTCGCGAAGTATCCGGCGGACCAGCGCCAGTCTGCGGTCATGGCCGCACTGCGCATCGCCCAGGTAGAGCACGGCTGGTTGCCGGCCGAGCTGCAGCAGGAGGTGGCCGACTATATCGGTATGCCCGCTGTGGCCGTGCAGGAAGTGGCGACCTTCTACAACATGTTCAACACCAGCCCGGTGGGCAAGCACAAGATCACCGTGTGTACCAACCTGCCGTGCCTGCTGTCGGGTGGCGAACGTGCCGCCCATCACCTCAAGCACAAGCTGGGCATCGATTATCGCGAGACCACGGCCGATGGTCAGTTCACGCTGATGGAAGGCGAATGCATGGGCGCTTGCGGTGACGCGCCGGTCATGCTGGTCAACAACCATCAAATGTGCAGCTGGATGTCCAACGAAAAGATCGACGCGCTGCTGGAGGAACTGAAGAAATGACCTGCCTGCACGACCGCCACATCAAACCGCTGATCCTCGCCGACTTGAATGGCGAGAACTGGCACCTCGAGGATTACGTCAAGCGCGGCGGCTACGAGTCGCTCAAGCGCATCCTCAATGAAAAGATCACTCCGGAACAAGTCATCGCCGACCTCAAGGCCTCGGGCCTGCGTGGCCGCGGCGGTGCGGGTTTCCCGACCGGCCTGAAGTGGAGCTTCATGCCGCGCCAGTTCCCGGGCCAGAAGTACCTCGTCTGCAATACAGATGAAGGTGAGCCGGGGACTTTCAAGGACCGTGACATCATTCGTTACAATCCGCACGCGCTGATCGAAGGCATGATCATCGGCGGCTATGCGATGGGCATCACGGTCGGTTACAACTACATCCACGGCGAAATCTTCGCCGAGTACCTGCGCTTCGAAGAGGCACTGGAAGAAGCCCGTGCGGCCGGCTTCCTGGGCGACAACATCCTGGGTACCGACTTCAGCTTCCAGTTGCACGCGCACCATGGTTACGGCGCCTACATCTGCGGCGAAGAAACCGCGCTCTTGGAGTCGCTGGAAGGCAAGAAGGGCCAGCCGCGCTTCAAGCCGCCGTTCCCGGCCAGTTTCGGCTTGTACGGCAAGCCGACCACCATCAATAACACCGAGACCTTCGCGGCCGTGCCCTTCATCTTCAAGGTGGGGCCGCAGGCCTACGCCGAGATGGGCAAGCCCAACAATGGTGGCACCAAGATCTTCTCGGTCTCGGGCGACGTCGAGCGTCCGGGTAACTACGAGATTCCGCTGGGTACGCCGTTCTCCACCCTGCTGGAACTGGCAGGCGGAATGCGTGGCGGCAAGAAGATCAAGGCCGTCATCCCGGGTGGTTCGTCCGCTCCGGTGATCCGTGGCGAGGTCATGATGGATACCACCATGGACTACGACGCCATCGCCAAGGCGGGCTCGATGCTGGGTTCGGGCGCGGTGACCGTGATGGATGAAACCCGTTGCATGGTCAAGTCGTTGCTGCGCCTGTCCTACTTCTATCATGAAGAATCCTGCGGCCAGTGCACGCCGTGCCGCGAAGGCACCGGCTGGATGTACCGCTTGGTCAATCGTATCGAAAACGGTCACGGCAAGATGGAAGATCTGGACGTGTTGAACTCGGTGGCCGACAACATCCAGGGCCGCACCATCTGTGCGCTGGGTGATGCGGCGGCCATGCCGGTACGCGCGTTCGTGAAGAATTTCCGCGAAGAGTTCGAATACCACATCGAGCACAAACACTGCCTGGTTCCGGCATACATCTGAACAGGGCAGGGGATGCCAGGTGGAATGGAATAAGCCTTCCACCGGTATTGTTGGCAAGAATATTTAGCTTGGGCAAACAGCCATGGTTGAAATCGAAATAGACGGCAAGAAGGTTGAAGTGCAGGAAGGCAGCATGGTCATGGACGCTGCCAACAAGATCGGCACGTACATCCCTCACTTCTGCTATCACAAGAAACTGTCCATCGCGGCCAACTGCCGCATGTGCCTGGTCGAGGTCGAAAAGGCCCCGAAGCCGCTGCCTGCCTGCGCCACGCCGGTCAACAACGGCATGATCGTGCGCACCGCCAGCGACAAGGCCGTCAAGGCCCAGAAGGGCGTGATGGAATTCCTCCTGATCAATCACCCGCTGGATTGCCCCATCTGCGACCAGGGCGGTGAGTGCCAGCTGCAGGATCTGGCCGTCGGTTACGGCGGTTCGACCTCGCGCTATCAGGAAGAAAAGCGTGTCGTGGAGCCCAAGGACGTCGGTCCGCTGATCTCCATGAAGGAAATGAATCGCTGCATCCACTGCACCCGTTGTGTGCGCTTCGGCCAGGAAGTGGCCGGCGTGATGGAGCTGGGCATGTTGGGTCGCGGTGAACATTCCGAGATCACCACCTTCGTCGGCAAGACCGTGGACTCCGAACTGTCGGGCAACATGATCGATCTGTGCCCGGTCGGTGCGCTGACCTCCAAGCCATTCCGCTACAGCGCCCGTACCTGGGAACTGTCGCGCCGCAAGTCGGTGAGCCCGCACGATAGCGTTGGCGCCAATCTGATCGTGCAGGTCAAGAATGGCAAGGTCATGCGCGTGCTGCCCTTCGAAAACGAAGAAGTCAACGAGTGCTGGATCTCCGACAAGGACCGTTTTGCCTACGCAGCGCTGGATAGCGAACAACGTCTGACCAAGCCGATGTTGAAGCAAGACGGCAAGTGGCAGGAAGTGGACTGGCAGACCGCACTGGAATACGTCGCCCATGGCCTGCGCAACATCCGCCACGAACACGGTGCCGATGCCATCGCCGCGCTGGGTACCCCGTACTCCACGCTGGAAGAACTGAACCTGCTGCAGAAGATCGTGCGCGGTGTCGGTTCGGAGAATGTCGACTTCCGCCTGCGTCAATCGGACTTCGCTCTGGATGGTCAGATCAAGCCCTGGCTGGGCATGTCCATCGTCGAATTCTCGCAGTTGAACCGCGTCTTCGTGATCGGTTCCTTCCTGCGCAAGGATCATCCGCTGCTGTCGGCGCGCCTGCGCCAGTCCGCCAAGAGCGGCGCCAAGGTCAGCGTGCTGCACGCCACCGATGACGATCTGCTCATGCCGATCGCCAACAAGATCATCGCCGCTCCCTCGGCATGGCTTTCCGCCCTGGCCGAAGTGGCCGTGGCGGTGGCCCAAGCCAAGGGTATCGCTGCTCCCGCCGCCTACGCTGGCGTGGTCGCATCGGAGGCCGCCAAGGCCACCGCTGCCAGCCTGCTGTCGGGCGACGCCAAGGGCGTGTTCCTGGGCAATGCCGCCGTCCAGCACCCGCAAGCTGCGCAACTGCACGTTGCCGCACAGTGGATTGCCGAGCAGACCGGCGCCAAGCTGGGCGTGCTCACCGAAGGCGGCAACGCCGTCGGTGCTTACCTGGCCAACGCGGTGCCGGCCCCGGGCAAGGCCGCAGCGGTCTTCGCACAGCCGCGCAAGGCTTATCTGCTGTTGAACGCCGAACCGGAACTGGACAGCTACGACCCGCAAGCCGCCCGTGCCGCCCTGAACCAGGCCGACATGGTCGTGGTGATGTCGGCCTTCCAGCATGGCGCCGACTACGCCGACGTGCTGCTGCCGATCGCTCCCTTCACCGAAACCTCGGGTACTTTCGTCAATGCCGAAGGCCGTGCGCAAAGCTTCAACGGTACCGTCAAGCCGGCCGGCGATGCACGTCCTGGCTGGAAGGTGCTGCGCGTGCTGGGCAACCTGCTGGAACTGGAAAACTTCGATTACGAAACTTCCGAATCCATCCGCGATGAGCTGCTGGGCAAGGAAGTGGACCTGTCGGCCCGCTTGAACAACACGGCTGCGCTGCCAGCCCAGGCGGTCGCTGCCTCGGCTGGTTCGCTGGAGCGTGTGGCCGATGTGCCCATCTACTTCGCCGATGCGATCGCTCGTCGTTCGCCGCCACTTCTGGAAACCCGTGACGGCCAGGCACCCAAGGCATGGCTGTCGGCAGCCCTGGCTGCCCAACTGGGCGTGGCCGAAGGCGACCAGGTCAATGTCAAGCAAGGCTCGGGCAGCGCTGTGCTGACCGCCGCCATCGATAAGAAATTGCCGGAAAACGTGTTCGCGTGGCT
>NZ_BADI01000043.1:0-947 GCF_000333555.1 Herbaspirillum sp. B65
CGATGATGTCGCCCCCCAAGGATCTTTCCTGAGTCGGCAATTTACCGTACAAAGCCGCTCGACGGGGGTCGGTTCAGCGCGTGAAATCGGCACTGCCTTGGCCGGTGGTATTGCTCCGTTGTGGGCGCTATCACTGGTTGCCAAGTCCGCAGTGCATGATACCAACGGAGTCGCGCTCATTCTTGCGTGCGCCGGAATTCTGGTCGCGTTCGCAGCCTTCTTCGACCAAGGTTATCGCTTCAACCGTTACAAAAACTGATATTCAGCGATGGGGAGCCGGGTCTAACCGCCTTCCTAATTCGCTAGGGACACCTATTTGCCGAGATGGCGTTTGTAGTCTGGGCTTACTCCCTGCCGCCGCCGGAAGACCTCGACGCGTCGATGTGGATGGCCTGCTTTGCCCCGGATTCCAGGTCATTTGTCTGCAAGTGCTCTTGAACCGATTCGCTATAGGTCTCCAAAAGCTGATCCGATTTTTTATATTCTCCCGATATCTTGCGCAATCCCCACGCGATCATTCCCTGAGCCACTACGGATCCAGGCAATTCTTTCATGAAGAGCTTCCAGAACTGTTTGCTTCGGTACATGGCTCCCCCTACCGGAATATTCAGTTGGCCCTGCGCCAATTTGTTCTTGAGATCACTTCTGAGTTGCACCGTATGCGTCGAGGCGTAGGGGCCGAAACGAGATCCATAGATGCTGAACAGTGCTACCACAAGCGGCGCCACGACTACCGTTCTGGGTAACACAAAGCCGGGGTGTTCGTTCGAATACAGTTTTTTGAATAGCGACAGGCTGGCGCTTACCAACTGAGGAATGGCAGGCCCGCCGAGCAACATGGTGAACACCTGTACGCATTTGTTAATGGCCAATGGTGTCAATTGTTCTGGTTTTGTCAGATCCAAAATCCCGTCGTGAATTGCACGGAATACGGTGGGGAGCAAATG
>NZ_BADI01000042.1:0-1965 GCF_000333555.1 Herbaspirillum sp. B65
CCAAAAAGGCCCCCCGACGATTTGACGTTTTTTGCACCCTGCCATCCTTTGGCCCCATTTTCCAGGAAAAAACTCGCTTTCACCCTTACCGGGCTCGGCCCTGACCCAATGGCCCGGCTTGGCCCATGCACAGAGTTCCAGCGTCACCGTCTACGGTGTCATCGACATGAGCCTGGTCTACACCAGCAGGTCGGCCCCAATAACAGCAGCCGCATGAGCCTCGATTCGGGCGATGCCATGGCCTCGCGCATCGGCGTGCGCGGCAAGGAAGAGCTGGGTGGCGGCCTGGCTGCCGTGTTCCAGCTGGAAAACGGTTTTTGCCGCCGACGATGGCGCCATGAGTACGCCCGGCACGCTGTTCGACCGCAAGTCGGTGGTGGGCTTGAGCGGACGCTACGGCACGCTCACCCTCGGTCGCCAGACCGACTACCTGGAAGAGATCGGCCTGCAATACAGCTCCTTCCAGATCTTCGGTGGCGGCGGCGTGCGTGCCGGCCACTTCAATAGCCTGGATCGCCTCACCGGCGCGCGCACCAGCAATTCGTTGCGCTTCGATACGGCCGAGGTGAATGGCTTCATGGGCAGCCTGTTCTATGGTTTTGGTGAAGTGGCCGGTCAGACTTCTGCCGGTCAAGCCTTCGGTGTCGGCGCCAACTACCGCAACGGCAACGCCGGCATCGGTGCCGCCTACTACCAGAGCAAGCTGGCCGCCGACGCCTTGCCGGCACACGCCGGGGATAGCGATCTGAAGACCTTCACCCTCGGCACCAGCTACCAGGCCGGTCCGGCCAAGCTGTTTGCGGCCTGGTCGCAGGTACGTCGCCCGACCCAGCAGCCCTTGGCCGCCACCGGTCTGGTGGCCATCACCAGCGCCACCCGCGCCAATGTGTTCGATGTCGGGGTGGATTACGCGCTCGATGCCAAGCTGCACCTGTTGGCCAGCGTCATCCATGATCGCGCCGATCTGGCCCGCAGCGGCAGCGGCGCCACCCGTGGCCATACCACCCAGTTCAATCTGGGCGTGGATTACTTCCTCAGCAAGCGCACCGATGTGTATGCCATGGCCAGCCGTCAGGCCGCCAGCGAGGTGATCAATCCGGGCGTCATCAGCGCGGCCTATTCGTCGGCACCAGCCGATGACAGCAGCCAGAACGTCTTGCGTATCGGCGTGCGTCACAAGTTCTGAGTCCATCAGTCGAGCCTGATCGAGGCCCGCACGCGCGCATTGAGCTGGTCCACCAGCCACAGCAGGCTGCCTCGCACGAAGCCATGCAGGCGCGCCTGATGGCTGCGGTAGAGCATGACGTGGCTCAACTGGGCCAGCTTGCCGCGCAAGGTCACGCCCTTGAACAGGCCGAACTTGCCCAGAGAGCCGAAGGCATCGTAGTCGCCCAGCGACACCAGGGCGCCGAAGTCGCGATACTGGAAGTCGGGGATCGGGGTGCCCTGGGTCAAGCGCGCCGGCAAGTGCCGAATCAGGTGCTGCGCTTGCTGATGCGCCACCTGGGCCGTGGGTGGCAAGGGGCGCTCGCTGCCCGGCAGGCACAGGCTGGCGCAATCGCCGATGGCATAGATGCGTTCATCGCGCGTGCAATGCAAGGTCGGCGTGACCACCAACTGGTTGCCGCGACTGCTCTCCAGTCCATCCAGGTCTTGCAGGAAGTCGGGCGCCTTCACGCCCGCTGCCCAAACCTTCAGGGTGGCGGGTACTTCGCCTCCCTCACCCAGGATGAAAGCCGCTTCGGTGGCGGCACTGACCCGCGTGCCTGTCATAACCTTCACACCCAGCGATTCCAGGCGACTGCGAGTGGCCGCGGCGATGTCTTCGGGGAAGGCCGCCAGCAGGCGGGCGCCGTTTTCGATGAGGGTGATCGATAGGCGGTCGTTGAGGGTGTTGGCACCGTAACCGACCGCAGACTCGACCAGTTGTACCAGCTCGGCCGCCAGTTCAACGCCGGTCGCGCC
>NZ_BADI01000041.1:0-12609 GCF_000333555.1 Herbaspirillum sp. B65
ATGGCCGCGCCGTACCGTATTGCTGCATCAGCTTGATGCCGTGGCCGTCGAGGGCATTGAAGCGCTTGAAGGCTTCACCCTCTTCGCCATAGAACAGGCCGCCATCGGTCAACACGCCATCGACATCGAAGATCATCAGGCGGATGGCCGCAGCCTTGGCAAGTGCGAGCGCGGGCAGAGTGCTGGCGAAGGTGGGCGCAGTCATCAGATCACCTTGGCGCGGGTCAGGTCATGGATGTGCAGGGCGCCCGTGAGTACGCCGGCAGCATCGGTGACCAGTAACTGGTTGATGCGGAATTGTTCCATCAGCGCCACCGCATCCACGGCCAACTGGTCCTGGTTGATGGTCTGCGGATGGGCGTGCATGACCTCGGCGATGCTGAAGCTGGCGAAGTCCTGGCCGCGTTCCAGCAGGCGGCGCAGATCGCCATCGGTAAACACACCGAGGGGGCGGAATTGCTCATCCACCACGGCCGTCATGGCCATGCCCTTGCGCGTGATTTCCATCAGCGCCGCCGACAGCGACACATCCGGTCGCACCGCCGGAATCGCTTCGCCGCTCCGCATGACGTCGCGCACGTGGGTCAGCAGGCGGCGGCCCAGCGCACCACCAGGGTGGGAGTGGGCGAAATCCTCTTCCATGAAGCCGCGCGCATCCAGCAGCGACACCGCCAGCGCATCGCCCATGGCCAGCGTGGCCGTGGTGCTGGCCGTGGGTGCCAGGTTGAGGGTACAGGCTTCCTGCGCGACGCCGACGTTGAGGTGTACAGCGGCCATGCCGGCCAGGCTGGAGTCGTCATTGCCGGTCATGGCGATGATCACGGCCCCCATGCGCTTGATGATGGGGACGATGGCCAATAGCTCGGCGGTTTCGCCGGAGTTGGAGATGGCGATGAACACATCCTTGGGGGTGACCATGCCCAGGTCGCCATGGGCCGCTTCGGCCGGATGCATGAACAACGCGGGAGTGCCGGTGGAGGCCAGGGTGGCGGCGATCTTGCGGCCGATGTGGCCGGACTTGCCAATGCCCGAGACGACCGCGCGCCCCTGGCATTGCAGCAGAGCTTGTACGGCCAGGGCCAGCGGCTCGGTGCTGTCCTCGCGCAGGCGATTCTTCAGGGCCAGGATGGCATCGGCTTCGATCTGCAGGGTCTGGCGCGCCAGTTCGATGGCGCGACGGGCAGCCCCGGCCGAAAAAGATGCAGGCGTGGTTTTGTCATCGGTTACACTCATAACCGAAGTATAAACGAATTAGCAAAGCAAAAAACTTGCCAGATGTAAGGGAGTGCTGCTGGACTGGATGCGACATGAAGGCTTGCGTCGCGCCGCAGCATGGCTGCCAAGGGGGAAGTACGCAGCTCACATTGCTGGATATCATCGTGCATCGCCAGGATCGCAGGTATCGCTGCGGAGCGAACAACTCTTCTGTTGTATCACAGCATGTATGAATACTTCTGGCTAGTTTAATGCTTGCCCGGTGCTGCTGTACTGCGCCTTTGTGCGGGTGGCTGGCGCGTTGTTATATTGTTAATTGCATTGATAAGAAACCCAACAAGCGATGTTTTCCGGACTGGAACTGACCCTCTTCCTCCTGGCTGCGGCCGTGCTCGGCGTGGTCGCATTTCGCATGATGCAGTTGCCGCCCATGCTGGGCTACCTGGTGGTGGGCATCATCATCGGCCCGCACGGTCTGGCCTTTGCCGAGGACAATGAAACCACCCACGCCCTGGCCGAGTTCGGGGTGGTGTTTTTGATGTTTTCCATCGGGCTGGAATTTTCGCTCTCCAAGCTCTCGGCCATGCGGCACATCGTCTTTGGCCTGGGCGTGGCGCAGGTGGCCACCACCATTGCCGCCACCATGCTGCTGGCCTGGGCTGCGGCGATGTTCCTGCCACAGTTCCTCAACGTGAGCTGGCAGGCCGCCTTCGCCCTGGGGGGCGCGCTGACCATGTCCTCCACTGCCATCGTCTCCAAGCTGCTCACCGAACGGCTGGAGCTGGAAACCGAACACGGCCGCCGCATCCTGGGCGTGCTCTTGTTCCAGGATCTGGCGCTGGTGCCGCTGTTGATCGTGGTGCCGGCATTGGCCAACAATTCCGGCAGCATCATGGTCACGCTGGGCTGGGCGGTGGGCAAGGCGCTGGTGGTGCTGGCGCTGCTGCTGTTCTTCGGCAGCAAGCTCATGCGTGGCTGGTTCCGCATCGTGGTCAAGCGACGCTCGCAGGAATTGTTCATGTTGAACCTGCTCTTGATTACGTTGGGAGCGGCCTGGATCACCGAGAAGGCCGGCCTGTCGCTGGCCCTGGGCGCCTTCATCGCCGGGATGCTCATCTCCGAGACCGAGTTCAAGCACCAGGTGGAAGAAGACATCAAGTCCTTCCGCGATGTGCTCCTGGGGCTGTTCTTCATCACCATCGGCATGTTGCTCAACGTGCGCACGCTCTACGATCACTGGTTCCTGGCCTTACTGCTGCTGACCGGCCCGGTGCTGCTCAAGTTCGCCCTCATCGCCGGCCTGGCGCGGCTGTTCGGCTCCACCACCGGCGTGGCGCTGCGCGTGGGCCTGGGTCTGGCGCAGGCTGGTGAATTCGGTTTCGTGCTGTTAAGCCAGGCCGGTGGCCTCAAGCTGGTGGACCCCCTGCTCATCCAGGTGATCCTGGCAGCGATGGTGCTCTCGATGCTGGCCACGCCCTTCATCCTGGCCAAGTCCGACGCCATCGTCATGAAACTCTCGGCCAATGAATGGATGTTGCAATCGCTGGCCCTCACCCAATTGGCCACCCGCACCATGGGAGTGCAAAAGCACGTGATCATCGCCGGCTTCGGCCGCAGCGGTCAGAGTCTGGCGCGGCTGCTGGAAGAAGAGGGCATTCCCTACCACGCGCTGGAGATGGACCCGGAACTGGTGCAAGACGCCCGCAATGGGGGCGCCAGCGTCTCCTACGGCGACGCCGCCCGGCGCGAGAGCCTGGTGGCGGCCGGCATCCATCGTGCTGCCGCCCTGGTGGTGACCTATGCCAGCACCCCCTCGGCGCTGAAGGTCTTGCATCACGCCCATGAACTGGAGCCGGAGTTGCCGGTGATCGTGCGCAGCCATGATGATGCCGATCTGGAAAAACTGCTCGCCGCCGGCGCCACCGAGGTCGTGCCGGAAGCCCTGGAAGGCAGCCTGATGCTGGCCTCGCACGCCCTGGTGATGCTGGGCGTGCCGCTGCGGCGTGTGGTGCATCGCGTGCAGGATGCGCGCGACGAGCGTTATGCCTCGCTGCGTGGCTACTTCCACGGCATGTCCGATGCCGAAGCCGATGGCGTGGGCATGAATGTGCGACTGCAATCGGTGACCCTGATCGGCGGCGCCAGCGCAGTCGGGCGCACCCTGGCCGAGATCGACCTGGCGGGGCAATGCGGAGCCGAGGTCGCCATGCTGCGACGGGGCAAGCAACGGGTCGAGGCCCCCGAGCAGACCGTGCTCATGGCCGGCGACATCGTGGTCCTGCGCGGCAGCTCGGAGGCCATCCTGCGCGCCGAAAAGCGTTTGTTGAGCAAGTAGTTAGTTGGCAAAAAATTCATATCATTAGCGCGTTTCGGCCCTGTATTGCCCGGTCGAGCACAAATATCTTCATATCCTGCGCTAAAACCTATTCTCCTGGTACGAGAAATGCTAGTGTTTCCGTGCGGCAGTAAAGCGCCCCATCGGCGCCCTGCACGCATGAGGACTACGGGTTCACACAATGAGCTCGTTGTAAAGAAAACAAGAGAGAAGTCCAGGAGAAACATGTTCAGCCAATTAAGCATCAGGTCGCGCCTGATTTTCGTCATCGCTTTTCTAGCTTTGCTGCTGGTGTCCTCGGGAGTATTGGGGTTGATCAGCCTGCGTTCCACCAACGCCCAGATGCGTTCGCTCTATGAAGACCGCCTGGTGGCCTTGTCCCAACTGGAGCGCATGTCGGCCGCGCTGGATGCGGCGCGTAACGGCATTTCCACCTCCATCGTCGGCGACTCCGGTGACATCGACGCCAACATGGACAAGATCGAAAAAGCCCTCAAGGCCAATGATGCCGTCGTCACCAAATATCAGCAGACGCCGCTCTCCAGCGAGGAACGGGCGCTGCTGGAAAAGATGATCGTGCAGCGCCAGAAGTTCGTGGCCGAGGGCATCAAGCCGGCCACCGAGGCCTTGCGCAACCGCGACTTCCAGAGCGCCATCGAGCTCTATGGCGGCGTCATGCTCAAGCTCTATTCCGAGGCCCATGCCACGCTGGCGCAATTGATGGACTTGCAGCGCAGCGTCGGGCGCCAGATGCATGAACAAGCCCAGCAGCGCTACCAGAGCCTGCTGGTGATCATGGGCGTGGCCATGCTGGCCGGTCTGGTGGTGGCGCTGTTGATGGGGGTCTTGCTGGTCCGCGCCATCTCGCGCCCGTTGCAGCGCGCCGTCACGGTGGCGCAGGCGGTGGCTGCGGGCGATCTGACCCAGCGCATCGAAGTGCATAGCCAGGATGAAACCGGTCAACTGATGCTGGCGCTGCAGCAGATGAACGACAACCTGCAAGGCATCGTCGGTCAGGTGCGCCTGAGCACGGATACCATTGCCACCGCCTCCGGCGAGATCGCCCACGGCAACCTCGACCTGTCCTCGCGCACCGAGCAACAGGCTGGCGCCCTGGAGGAGACCGCCTCGGCCATGGAACAACTGACCTCCACCGTGCGCACCAATGCCGAAAACGCCCAGCAAGCCAAGCAACTGGCGCACTCGGCTTCGGAAGTGGCGGTGCGCGGTGGCCAGGTGGTGCGCCAGGTGGTCGACACCATGAGTTCGATCAACCAGTCCTCCAGCAAGATCGTGGACATCATCAGCGTGATCGATGGCATCGCCTTCCAGACCAATATCCTGGCCTTGAACGCCGCCGTGGAAGCGGCGCGTGCCGGCGAGCAGGGGCGGGGGTTTGCGGTGGTGGCTTCCGAAGTGCGTTCGCTGGCCCAGCGTTCGGCCGCCGCGGCCAAGGAAATCAAGGTGCTCATCGATGATTCGGTCACCCGTGTCGGTAGCGGCAGTGCCCTGGTGGCACAGGCCGGCGCCACCATCGATGAAGTGGTCCACAGCGTGCAGCAGGTCAGCGCCGTGGTTACCGAGATCAGTGCGGCTGGTCAGGAGCAGAGCCAGGGCATCGAGGAGGTCAACCGCGCCATCACCCAGATGGATGAAAGCACCCAACAGAACGCGGCGCTGGTGGAGCAGGCCGCCGCTGCCGCGCAAGCCATGCAGGAACAGGCTGCGCGCCTGTCGGCGGCGGTCAGCGTGTTTCGCCTGGGTGGCGCCGCGCTGCCGGTCCTGGCCGCAGGCGTGAGTGCTCAGGCGGCAGTGGCCTTGCCGGGCAAGGAAGAACTGCTGCTGCACTGAGTTCGCAGCGTTTCAATAGTGCAGGCCCGGCGCGGTGTGGCCGGGCGTTGCACGCGGTCAGGACCGGTCGGCAAATGTCAGCCTATGCGCCAGGACTTGCGCAACACTTCTCCTATTGGTGTTCACGAAACAAGATAGGAGAACGTGTTGGACAAGCCGATCACAATGCCTTCCGCGGGCCAGTCTGGACTGGCAAAGATCCTCGCCAAGTTGAGCATCCGCGTGCGCCTGATGCTGGCCATGGGTTTCCTGGCGGTCCTGCTGGTCAGTTCGGGGACGGTGGGCCTGGTGGCCATACGCGCGAGCAATCATCAGATGCGTTCGCTCTATGAGGACCGGCTGGTGGCCTATGCCTACCTGGAAGAGATCGAGTCGCTGCTGGAGGGGAGTAACAACGGTATCTACGGCATCATCACGCTGGACTCCAGTGAAGGCTGGAACCCCGATGAAATCGACCAGCGCCTGGATAAGATCGAAAAGCGGCTGGGCACGGTGGCCCCGGTCATCAAGTCCTACCAGGCCACTTACCTCACTGCCGAAGAGGCGCTGCTGCTGGATAAATTCCTCGGCTTGCAGCAGCGCTTCGTGCAAGAGGGGGTACAGCCCGCCATCGCCGCCCTGCGCAAGCGCAGTTTCCAGACGGCCGACGATATCCACGGCGGTGCCATGCGCAAGATCTGGGAGGAGACCCGCGCCACCCTGGGCCAATTGAAGGAACTGCAGATCCGCGTTGGGCGTGAGCTCTACGAAAAGGAGCAGGACGATTACGCCCGCCTCATGTTCATCGTCAGCTCGGCGATGGTAGCGGGCATCGTGCTGGCGGTGGTGGAGGCGATGCTGTTGATCCGGGCCATCTCGCGGCCGCTCGGCCAGGCGGTCGAGGTGGCGCAGGCGGTGGCCGCAGGCGACCTGAGTCGTGAAGTGATGGTGCGCAGCCAGGATGAAACCGGCCAGGTGATGCAGGCCCTCAAGGAAATGACGGCGCGCCTGCATCACATCGTCAGCACCGTGCGCGCCAGCACCGATACCATCACCAAGGCTGCGCACGACATCGCCAGTGGCAACCAGGACCTGGCGGCGCGCACCGAACAGCAGGCCGCCTCGCTGGAACAGACGGCTTCAGCCATGGCCCAGCTCACCTCTACCGTCAAGCAGAACGCCGATAACGCCAGCCAGGCCAACCAACTGGCGGCCTCAGCCTCGGAAGTGGCCACGCGCGGCGGCGACGTGGTGCGTGAGGTGGTCGATACGATGACCTCGATCAATCAGTCCTCCAACCGCATCGTCGACATCATCGGCGTGATCGATGGCATCGCCTTCCAGACCAATATCCTGGCCTTGAATGCCGCCGTGGAAGCGGCGCGTGCCGGCGAGCAGGGGCGCGGCTTTGCGGTGGTGGCCGCCGAGGTGCGCTCGCTGGCCCAGCGGGCTGCCGCCGCCGCGCGCGAGATCAAGGACTTGATCGATGATTCGGTGGACAAGGTCGGCAAGGGTTCGGCCCTGGTGAACCAGGCCGGGCAGACCATGGAAGAGGTGGTGCACAGCGTGCGCAAGGTGACCGACATGGTGGCCGAGATCAGCGCTGCCAGCCAGGAGCAGAGCAATGGCATCCAGGAAGTGGATCGTGCCATCGTGCTCATGGATAGTTCTACCCAGCAGAATGCGGCGCTGGTCCAGCAGGCCACCGCAGCGGCCACGGCCCTGCAGCAGCAGGCACAGAAGCTGGAACAGGCCCTGTGCGTGTTCCGGCTCGATGATATCAACCGTACCGGTACAGTGACCTCAGTGCCGCCAGTACAGTCGCCTCAGGTGTCCAGGGCCACATCCTCGGATGCTGCCGAACGGGTGCCCGGCAAGGGTGGGTTGCTTTTGCCGTGATAGGCAAACACTGCCGAACACTTGACCTGGTCACTGTCATTACGGCCAGCGGCATGGAACAGGCCACTATGGAACAGCACCACGTCACCCGGTTCCAGTGACAGGGCGATACCCTGCTCGAACAGGGCCTGGTTGGCCGGCACATCCGGGCGCAGGAAATCCAGTTCATCCATCTGTTCGGGCTGCAGCTTGAGCTTGTGCGAACCGGGGATGAACTTGAGCGCGCCGTTTTCGGGTGTTTCTGCGCCCAGCGCCAGCCACACCGAAATCAATTCATTGCGCGGGAAGGACCAGTAACGGATGTCGCGATGCCAGCCGGTGGCTGTGCCAAAGGCTGGATGCTTGGTCATCACGCAATTGTGGTGCGCCAGGGTGATGCAGACCGGTTCTTCCAGCAGTTGGTGCAGCATCGCCACTAATTGCGGGTCGCCGGCCCATTGGCGATACACCGGATCGCGCTGCCAGGCCGCACGCAGGCGCCGCGCGGTACGGCCGCCTTCGGCTTCCAGCGAGGCGGGGGCGCCGGCGTAGCCTACCTCGGCTTCGTATTCCAGCGGGGCGACGGCGCGTTGCAGGTGGTCCTGGGTGACGGCGAGCATCTGCTCGCGCAGATCGGCCGGGACCATGCCCGGCAACAGCAGATAACCCTGTTCGCGGAAGAAGGCGACCTGGGCGGGGGACAGCGGGTTCGACATGATGGACTTTCGGGGTTGCACGGCAAGCCGTCCATGGTGGACGGACCCGCCTCGATAGTGCGCCGGATGGCGGCCAGGAGCATGACTGTATGCTTTGGCCAGCACCGCGCAAGATACAGATGGCCTGCTTTTCTGTATCGTTTGCGCGGGCGCAAGTCCAGACTTATTTTTTTACTTCGTTTTCTTCTTCAACAGGGGCGCCAGGTACTTGCCGGTGACGCTGGCCGGGTTCTTGGCCACGTCTTCGGGCGTGCCGGCCGCCACGATGCGGCCACCGCCGGCACCGCCCTCGGGACCGAGGTCGATGATCCAGTCGGCGGTCTTGATGACGTCCAGGTTGTGCTCGATGATGGTCACCGTATTGCCCTGGTCGCGCAGGCGATGGATCACCTTGAGCAGCAGGTCGATATCGTGGAAGTGCAGGCCGGTGGTCGGTTCATCCAGGATGTAGAGCGTGCGGCCGGTATCGCGCTTGGACAGTTCCAGCGACAGCTTCACGCGCTGGGCTTCGCCGCCCGAGAGCGTGGTGGCGCTCTGGCCCAGCTTGATGTAGCCCAGGCCCACGTCCAACAGCGTCTGCAGCTTGCGGGCGATCAGCGGCACAGGTTTGAAGAACTCGTGCGCGTCTTCCACCGTCATGTCGAGGATCTCGGTGATGTTCTTGCCCTTGTACTGTACTTCCAGCGTTTCGCGGTTGTAGCGCTTGCCATGGCAGACGTCGCAAGGCACGTACACGTCCGGCAGGAAGTGCATTTCCACCTTGATGACGCCATCCCCCTGGCAGGCTTCGCAGCGGCCACCCTTGACGTTGAAGGAGAAGCGCCCGGCGCTGTAGCCGCGTTCCTTGGCCATGGGCACGGTGGCAAACAGATCGCGGATCGGCGTGAACAGTCCGGTATAGGTGGCCGGGTTGGAGCGCGGGGTGCGGCCGATGGGGGCCTGGTCCACTGCAATCACCTTGTCGAAGTGTTCCAGTCCACCGATGGCTTCGTGCGCAGCCGGTTCGGTTTGTGAGCCGTACAGGTGGCGTGCCGCCGACAGGTACAGTGTGTCGTTGACCAGGGTCGACTTGCCCGAGCCGGACACGCCGGTCACGCAGGTCAGCAGGCCCACCGGCAATTCCAGGTCGACGTTCTTCAGGTTGTTGCCGGTGGCGCCGGTGATGGTCAACATGCGCGACTCATCGCACGGCGTGCGCTTCTTGGGGACCGCAATTTCCAGCGAGCCGTTCAAATACTTGGCGGTCAGCGACTTCTTGTTCTTGAGGATGTCCGGCAGCGGGCCATGGGCGATCACGTCGCCGCCATGCACGCCGGCACCGATGCCCATGTCGACTACATAGTCGGCGGTGCGGATGGCGTCTTCATCGTGTTCCACCACCAGCACGGTGTTGCCGATGTCGCGCAGGTGCTTCAAGGTTTCGATGAGGCGGTCGTTGTCGCGCTGGTGCAGGCCGATGGAAGGCTCGTCCAGCACGTACATCACCCCGGTCAGGCCCGAGCCGATCTGCGAGGCCAGGCGGATGCGCTGGGCTTCGCCGCCGGAGAGCGTGTCGGCACTGCGTTCCAGCGAGAGATAGTCCAGACCCACGTTGTTGAGGAAGGTCAGGCGCGAGACGATTTCCTTGATGATGCGGTCAGCGATTTCCTTCTTGGCGCCGGTCAGTTTCAGGGTCTCGAAGAAGGACAGGGTCTCGCGCAGCGGCGTGGCGGCGACTTCATAGATGGCGCGCTGCTGCTTGCCGCTGCCCACCTTCACATAGCGCGCTTCCACCCGCAGGCGGGCGCCGTGGCAGGACGGGCATTGCTTCTCGTTGATGAACTTGGCCAGCTCTTCCTTGACGGCCATCGAATCGGTTTCGCGATAGCGGCGCTGCAGGTTGTTGACCACGCCTTCGAAGGTGTGCTCCTTGACCACGGTGCGACCACGCTCGTTGACGTAGGCAAACGGAATGGCCTGGCGGCCCGAACCATACAGCACTACTTGTTGCGCCTTGTCATCCAACTGCTCGAAGGGGACATCGAGGTCGAAGTCGTAGAAGGCGGCGATGCTGGTCAACATCTGGAAGTAGAACTGGTTGCGGCGATCCCAGCCCTTGATGGCGCCCGAGGCCAGCGACAGGTTGGGGAAGGCGACGATGCGCTTGGGATCGAAGAATTCGATATGGCCCAGGCCATCGCATTCCGGGCAGGCGCCCATCGGGTTGTTGAAGGAGAACAGGCGCGGCTCCAGCTCCTGCAGCGAATAGCCGCAGATGGGGCAGGCGAACTTGTTGGAATACAGATGCTCCTTGCCGCTATCCATTTCGAGTGCGATGGCGCGGCCATCGGCCAGGCGCAGCGCGGTCTCGAAGCTCTCGGCCAGGCGCTGCTTGATCTCTGCCTTGACCTTCACGCGGTCGATCACGACGTCGATAGTGTGCTTCTCGGTCTTCTTCAGCTTGGGCAGTTCATCGACTTCATACACCTTGGCCGCACCGGTGCCGCTCTGGATGCGGAAGCGCACGAAGCCCTGGGCCTGCATCTCCTCGAACAGGTCGGCGTGTTCACCCTTGCGATTGGCCACCACGGGGGCCATGATCATCAGCTTGGTGTCTTCCGGCAGCGCCAGCACGGCATCGACCATCTGTGAGACCGATTGCGCCTCCAGTGGATGCTCGGGGTGGTCCGGGCAATAGGGGGTGCCCACGCGGGCGTACAGCAGGCGCAGGTAGTCGTGGATCTCGGTGACCGTGCCCACGGTGGAGCGCGGGTTGTGCGAGGTGGCCTTTTGCTCGATGGAAATGGCCGGGGACAGGCCCTCGATCATGTCGACATCGGGCTTTTCCATCAACTGCAGGAACTGCCGCGCATAGGCCGACAGTGACTCCACGTAGCGGCGCTGGCCCTCGGCATAGAGGGTGTCGAAGGCCAGCGACGACTTGCCCGAACCGGACAGGCCGGTGATGACGATGAGCTTGTTGCGGGGGAGGTCTAGGTTGATATTCTTGAGATTGTGCGTGCGCGCGCCGCGAATGCGAATTTCTTCCATGGATGCCTTCAGCTAGGGGTTGCCTGCCCCCGCGTGCGATGACGCCTTGTGCGGAGCAGCGATGGGACAACATGTAACTATAACAGGACTGCGAATGGCCGGCAGGCGGGCTGCAGCGGCAGGAGACCCAGGTGGGAACACATCGGCCAATTGAAAGCGGGGCAATGGAAAAAGCCTCGGGTTTGACGCCTGGATGCCGCAGTCAATCGCTGAGGGCAGGCATGAAAAAGCCGGCGCATGGCCGGCTTGCTCCTCCCAGCTCTGGCCCGGCTTGGTTTAGCCGGCGCGCTGGTAGATCTTGAACAATTGTCCATCATCGCCGTCGCGACGGCCTTCCCAGAACAGGATCCAGTGCCCGCGGGGGCGTCGGTGGGCACCGGGCGTTTCCTGGATCACCCAGCGGCACTGGGTCTTGCGGTGGCCATCCACGGGCTGGTGCAGGATGCCGGTGTAGTAATACAGCATCGGCGCTTCCGACTCACCCAGGCCCTGGCTGGCCATGCAGTCACCCTCGCGCCAAGCCGGGCCGATCTTGGCCTTGAGATCGGCGTAGACATATTCATAGCTCTTGCCGTAATCGGCCCAGGGCAGCAGCAGCGTGAAGGCCAGGCCCCACATCAGCGTGATGCCGCCAAACCAGGAAAACGCGCCGCGCCATTTGCCGGCCAGGCGCAGCAGACCCAGCGAGCCTATCCACAGGATGCTCATGCTGCCGGCGGCCAGCAGGGCCAGCGGCTGGATGGGGGTGACGAAGTCCAGCGGCAGCCACTTGCCCATGAAGGCGATGGCCTGGTGTTGCTCGGCCGGCAGGGTGGAAATGAAGTAGGTGGCCCAGATGCCGATGGCCAGCAAGCCAAAGCCGAGCCGCGAAAGCCAGTCCCAGGCCAGGTGGAAGCCATCGGGCAGGCGCGGCAAGGCACGCGCGCCCAGCATCGCCAGCGACAGCAGGACCGGCAGCAGATACAACTGGCGCGCCGTGGCCGAGCTTTGCAGCACGGCCAGGCTGATGGCGCCGAAGGCCAGCGGCAGCGCCACGCGCGCGCTGCGGACCTGGCGCCAGTCGCCAGTGGCTAGCGCCAGCAAGGCCAGCAGCGAGCCGGGCAGGGCGAAACCGGCCAGCGCGCGCAGCACCACGGTGTGGTCATTGTCCGAGCCCAGCTTGTTGACCGAGAAGCCGAAGAAGCGGCCGACGTTGTTGTCCCAGAACCATTCCATGAACAGCGGCATCGAGTGCTGGGCCAGCAAGGTCGGCCAGATCACGAAGAAGGGCAGCGACACCAGCACTGCCGCGCCTACCATCTTCCAGTAGGCGCGCGTGCGGCAGGCCGGCACCATGGCACCCACCGCCATGGCGGTGGCAGCAAAGGTCAGCGGCACGAACAGCCCCTTGGCCATCATGGTGATGCCCACGCCCAGGCCGAACCAGAAGGCGGCTGACCAGGCCGGCGTGCGGCGCTCTTCATTCACGGCCACGGCCAGCAGGCCATAGGTGGCCATGGCGCCGCCGGCCACCAGCGCCACGTCGGTAAACATGTCATGGGCGTGTTTGACCATGCCGGGCGCACCCGCGAACAGGGCCAGCGGGCCAGGACCGGCAGGTCATCA
>NZ_BADI01000040.1:0-1865 GCF_000333555.1 Herbaspirillum sp. B65
TGTTGAGACGGCCTTCGATTTCGTCGCGCGAGAGCGCTTTGCCGTCTTCCTGGCGCAGTTCCAGCACGGCGCGGATATTGTCTTCCACGGTCAGCTTGCGGAACACCGAAGCCTCTTGCGGCAGGTAGGACAATCCCAGCGTAGCGCGCTTGTGGATCGGCAGGCGCGAGATGGGAGAACCGTCCAGGTCGATCTGGCCGCCATCGGAAGGCACCAGCCCCACAATCATGTAGAACGAGGTGGTCTTGCCGGCGCCATTGGGGCCGAGCAGACCGACCACTTCGCCGCTGCGCACTTCCATGGAAACATCGCGCACCACCTGGCGCGCGCCATAGCTTTTCTTCAGGCCGCGAACGACCAGCGAGCTGGTTGCCATCGTCATTGGCCCTTTCCGTTCTGGCGGCGCGAGGCCGGCTGCGGGGGCGTCGCACCGGATGGTTGGGCCGGGGCGGCAGCAGGAGCCGGAGCCGGGGGCGGATTCTTGGGCTGGATCACGGCCGTGATGCGGCCCGCGCCCGGCTTGCTTTCGCCAGTGGCGGTATTGTTGACCGAATAGAACTCGGCCCGGCTGTCGTAGGAGATAAACTCGCCATTGACCTCATCGGTGATGCGATCGCCATCCATGCGCTGGATATGGGCGCGCTGGAACAGCTTGGACACTTCGGTCTGTTCCGAATACTCGATGCGTTCGGCCTGGCCCTCGATCCACAGGTTAGGACCACCATCGCGCTTCTGGCGGAAGGTTGCCAGCGCACCCGGAGCGGCATACAGCACCGCGTTTTCATAACCGTACTGATCGGTTGTAAGGACCACGCGTCCGGCCTTGATGATCAGGGTGCCGCGGGTCATCACCACGTTGCCGGTGAAGGTCTTCACCTGGCGCACGTCGTCATAGACCATCTGGTCTGCCTCGATGTTGGTGGGCTTGGTGGAGTCCGCCTTCTCGGCATGGGCCACGCCGCACACGGCAGCCAGCATCAGCATCGGCAGTAAGAATGAGCGTTTCATTGATTTCCTGTCTGGTCGGTTCTTGGCGTTCTTGTAGAGGGTCTGCCGGCTTAGCGTTTTGGTGTCCTGGTCTTGGGCGTGGGCTCGTAATAGCCTCGCACATTGCCGAACAACTGCACCACCTGGGTGGCGTTGTTGGCCACCATGCCCACGCCGCTCAAGCGGGTCGTACCCATGGTCATGGTCACCGGCTTGTCGGTCTTGACGATTTCATCGTCCGGCAGCAGCAGCAGGTATTGCGAGACCAGGTGCATCTGTTCGCGGCCCTTGTAGGGGGCGCGGATGGCATTGGCGTTGCCGTACATGTGGATCTGGGTCTGGTCATCGGTCACGCGTGCCGTATCCGAATACAACTGCATGGGCGCCTGATTCTGGTCCAGGTTATGCACCACCGGCTTGGTGATCTCGAAGGAGTCATCGCTGGGGAAGTGGACCATCTTGACGCCGGAGACATCATAGCGCGGCAGGCCCGTCGGGCCCATCTTCACGTAGCTGAAGTTTTCCAGGTAGTAATCCGGCTTGCCGCGTGGGCGCTGGGCCGGCTGCTGGTCGCCGGTGGCGCGCAGGGCTTGCAGCACCCAGAAGCTGCCCAGCGCGGCGCCAACCAGGATCACCAGGATCACTGCCAGGCGGATGCGTTCGGCAGCGCGTTCGCCGCTGCGGCCGCTCATGCCAGGTACGGCGCCAGCGCCGCCTCGTAGTTGCCCTGGGCGGCCAGCACCAGGTCGCAGATTTCGCGCACGGCGCCATGGCCGCCGCTGGCCTGGGTCACATAGTCGCAGCGCGACTTCACCTCGCGGTGACCATTGGCCACGCAAGCCTTGAAGCCCACGCGCGGAGCACCGGCAGGTCGATGA
>NZ_BADI01000039.1:0-13904 GCF_000333555.1 Herbaspirillum sp. B65
CCGGGCAGGTGAGCTAAGTTCCCGCATGTCGATGGCGGCAGCCGGCGAAGAGGGGTCTGGAAGATTCATGAGCGAGGGGAGGGCCAGCGGGGATGCGCCAAGGGTGGCATGGTAGCCCACGATCATAGCCGCAGCGGCTGTCAACGACCTGACTGCGGCCTGATGGTGGGCGGACGGTGCTCAGAGATCAGAGATCAGAGCTCAGATGAGGCACCGTCCACGTCCTGCCAGGGCAGGGTCAGTTCAGCGGGATCACGGCGCTGCCCGGCACCAGTTGCGCCGCGCCTTGCTTCTTGGGCGTGGCCATTTGCACATCGATGCGATGGAAGCCGGGGAAGGCGGCAAATATCGAAATTAAATTCTGTCGGTTTCAGTTTTACAGCACTGGATGCTGAATATTGTACGGCAACTTCTTATCTTAAGTGACTCATGCCGGCCCTTCCGGCGTATCGTAGTCGGGTAGTTCCATCCGCCAGCAAGCCCTCAATCAACACCAGACCGAAAAGGCGTCGGGCGCGGGGAGACCGATGGCGCGGCCTGTGTTTTACCGGCTTTTTGTCTCTTTGCATAGCAGCGATTGCAGTGCGTGCAGATTTCCTGCCGTTCTGTACGTTATCCGTCCCGGCGCGCCTACGAGTACAACAGGAGATCAGGAAGTGGACATGTCCCGCCCCAGTCAAACCGATATCCCCCGCGACATCGATATCGACGCCCAGGAAACCCAGGAATGGCTGCAAGCGCTGCAAAGCGTGCTGGCCGAGGCCGGCCCGGAACGTGCGCGCTTCCTGCTCTCGCGCCTGTCGGCAGCGGCCCAGCAGTGGGGCGTGAACTGGCGCGATGCGCGCAATACACCTTACCTGAACACCATTCGTCCGGCCCAGGAGCCACCCTTTCCGGGCGGCTCGGATGCCCAGGCCATCGAGGAGCGCATCGCCAGCATCATGCGCTGGAATGCCTTGGCCATGGTGGTGCGCGCCAACCGCGCCTATGGCGAACTGGGTGGGCACATCGCCAGCTATGCCTCGGCGGCGGACCTGTTCGAGGTCGGTTTCAATCACTTCTTCCGCGCCCGCGATGACAAGTTCGCTGGCGACGTGGTCTACTTCCAGCCGCATTCGGCGCCCGGCATCTATGCCCGCGCCTTCCTGGAAGGCGCATTGAGCGAAGATGACCTGGCCTATTACCGGCGCGAGATCGAGGCCAAGCGCGTCGGGCGACAAGGGCTGTCGTCCTATCCCCATCCGTGGCTGATGCCGCATTTCTGGCAGTTCCCGACCGGCTCCATGGGCATCGGTCCCATCAATGCCATCTACCAGGCGCGTTTCCTGCGCTACATGGAACATCGCGGCCTGTTGCAGGACCAGGGACGCAAGGTGTGGGGCGTGTTCGGCGATGGCGAGATGGATGAGCCTGAATCGCTGGCGGCGCTCTCGCTGGCCTCGCGCGAGAAGCTGGACAACCTGATCTTCGTGGTCAACTGTAACTTGCAGCGCCTGGATGGTCCGGTGCGCGGCAATGGCCACATCGTCGATGAGCTGGAAACGCTCTTTGCCGGGGCCGGCTGGAACGTCATCAAGCTGTTGTGGGGTTCGGACTGGGATGGCCTGTTCGCGCGCGACCAGGATGGCGAACTGGTCGATGCCCTCAACCGCACGGTGGATGGACAATTGCAGACCTTCGCGGCCAACGATGGCGCCTTCAACCGCCAGCATTTCTTCGGCCAGACACCGGGCACGCGCGCCATCGGCGCCACCTTGACCGACGAAGAAATCAATCGCCTGCGTCGCGGCGGCCACGACATGAAGAAGATCTTCTCGGCCTACCAGGCCGCGGCCCAGCATCGTGGCCAGCCCACGGTGATCCTGGCGCAGACCAAGAAGGGTTATGGCATGGGCGCGGCCGGTGAAGGCAAGATGACCACGCACCAGCAAAAGAAGCTCGATGAAGAAAGCCTGCTGCAATTCCGCGATCGCTTCAAGCTGCCGCTGTCGGATGAGCAATGCCGCGAACTGGCCTTCTATAAGCCGGCCGCCGACAGTGCCGAGATGAAGCACCTGCACGCGCGCCGTGCCGCTCTGGGCGGCTACCTGCCGCGCCGGCAGGGCGGCGATGCCAGGCGTGCGGTGCCGCCGCTGGAAGCGCACAGCCAGTTTGCGCTGCAGGCTGATGGCAAGGAAATGTCCTCCACCATGGCGCTGGTGCGCCAGCTCGGCAACCTGTTGAAGGACCCGGAGTTTGGCCGCTACGTGGTGCCCATCGTGGCCGATGAGGCGCGTACCTTCGGCATGGCCAACCTGTTCCGTCAGGTCGGCATCTATTCTTCGCAGGGGCAGTTGTACGAGCCGGAAGATATCGGCTCCATCCTCTACTACCGCGAAGCCAAGGATGGCCAGATCCTGGAAGAGGGCATCACCGAGGCGGGGGCGATTTCCTCGTGGACCGCGGCGGCCACCGCCTACTCGGTGCATGGCACGCCGATGCTGCCGTTCTACATCTACTATTCGATGTTCGGCTTCCAGCGCATCGGCGACCTGATCTGGGCCGCCGCCGACCAGCGTGCGCGCGGTTTCCTGATCGGCGCGACTTCGGGTCGCACCACCCTGGGCGGCGAGGGTTTGCAGCACCAGGATGGCAACAGCCTGGTGACGGCGGCCTCGATTCCCAATTGCGTCTCCTATGACCCGGCCTATGCGTATGAACTGGCGGTGATCCTTGATGAAGGGATGCGCCGCATGATGGAGCGTGGTGATGACGTCTTCTACTACATCACCGTCACCAACGAGAACGAGGCCCAGCCCAGCCTGCCGGACGGTGTGCAGGACGGCATCCTGCGCGGCATGTACTGCCTGGGCCACAAGCCTGGAGCGCAAGTACGGCTGCTGGGGTCGGGCCCCATCCTCAAGGAAGCCGTGGCGGCGGCGGCGCTGCTGCAACAGCACTGGCAGATCGAGGCCGAGGTATGGAGCGTCACCAGCTATACCGAACTGGCGCGCGATGGCGTGGCGGCACAGCGTGCGCAGCGCCTGGCGGGCAGCGCCGCGCTGCCGTATGTGACGCAGCAGTTGCTGGGCAGTGCAGCGCCGGTCATTGCGGTCTCCGACTACATCCGCAGCTTGCCGGAGAGCATTCGCGCCTTCGTGCCGGCCGATTACGTGACGCTGGGCACGGATGGGTTCGGGCGCAGCGATACACGCGTGAACCTGCGTGACTTCTTCGAGATCGATGCACGCTGGATTGCCTACACGGCCTTGTGCCAGGTCTGGGGCAATGATCGTGCGCGCCTGGAGCAGGCAGCGCGTGTGCTCGATATCGATACGGGCAAGCCGCTGTCCACTACGGTGTAAGCTCGGCAGGCCGGGAAGCGCTCTTGGGGCGGCTATTTCTCAAGGGTGTCTGCCTGCTGGTGTTTGCGAAATTCCAGCGGTGTCTGCTGGGTCATGCGACGAAACGCCGCGACGAAGGCCGAGGAGGATTGGTAGCCCAGGCGTAGCGCGGTGTTTTCCACGGACAGACTTTGTTCCACCAGGTATTGCCTGGCCAGCTCCAGGCGTAGCCTGTCCTTGATGAGCTTGAACGAGGTGGCTTCTTCATCGAGTTGGCGCCGTAGCGTGCGCGTGGTCATGAACATGGCGCGCGCGCATTGTTCCATGTCCAGTTCGAGATTCTCGCTCAGGCGTTCCTTTACCTTGGCTGCCACGCTGATGCCATTCTGGTATTGCGTGCGCAGTTGACCGCATTGTTCATCGGTGCTGCAGCGTATCAGTTCGTTGGCTTGCGCCAGCGGCGCAAGCAGGCGCTGGCGATCGAAGCAGACTCGGTTGTGGCGCTGATTGAATACGGTCGCAACCCCCAGGGCCTGCGCGTAATGCCCAGCTTGTTGGCCCTCGTCAAAAGCGAAGCAGACGCGTCGGGCCGACTCCCGGTCGGCGGAAAGTTCGCGTTGAACGGCGATCAGGGCGGCGACGTCGCGTTCGATGACGAATCGACGGACATCGTGCGGAACGTCGGAAGCATCGATGATGACCTCGGTTTCCGTATCGCTTTCGTTGACACGGAAGGTGGTGAAGGCGAAGGTCAGGTTGAAATATTTGCTCACCACCGTCTCCAGCGCTTGTCGTGCGCTGGCACAGGTGGCCAGGTTGAAGCCGAGGATGCCGAAGGTGGTGTAGTGGTAACGTAGCCCCACCTCGATACCCAGGTGCGGGATCTGCCCCTGCAACTTGCGCAGCAGATTCCTGATCACGCGCAGCTCCTGTTCGGCCGTCACCACATGCCTGGGATTGCGCAGGTCTTCCAGATGCAGGCCGCTCTCCTGCAGGCATTCCTGTTCGCTCATCGATTGCCCCACGCCAAAGTCCACCAGCAGGCGCGTGCCGGTCACGCTGCGCGGAAAATTCCAGGAATGTAGAGAAGCCATCTTGTCCGAAGATATCAATTTTTTGGCCGCGGCTAGGGATGGGGAGAGCAGGAGAGCTTGATAAATTTCCGTTAAATAAAAAAAGCTGCAATCAATAATACATAACGGAGACGACAATTGGAACTCGATGCCCAGGATGTCGCGGCCCTGCTCGCAGAGGTCGAGACCTTTTCATTGCAGCGCGTGATGGCTGCCTCAGAACGTCCCGAAATCATCCTTACCGATCAGTTACTCGGCGCCTTGAGCGATGAGGCTGCCGGGCTGGGGTTGATCCCCGGCACCGACGGCCCATCCGGCCTTGCCCTTTGGGAAAACTGCGATCAGCAGGAGGGCATGGCCTTCAATATCGGATTGCTGACCCAGGTGGCCTATGCCAATGCCGGCATCGCCTTTGCCTGGCACCGCGCCGCGCTGGCACGCGCCGTGACCGGCGCATTGCAGCATCAGGTGCGGCTCGGATCAGTGCTGGGCATGACGATGTTGAGTACCGGTCACTATGGTCTTGCGCAATCTGCGCTGGGACGCTTGCTGGCGCAGCAGGCCACGCCGGAAGATGAGGGCGTGCTGGCCGACTGGCTGGATCATGATTCCCATCGCTGCGTGCTGTTTGCTGCCGAGAGTTGGGAAACCCTGGTGTGGCCCATCTGGCAGGCAGGCCGCATCGGCTGGCAAGTGCTCGCGCGTGACCAGCTCATCGTGCAAGCCTGCGCAGCCCAGCATGGCCTGGATGAACTGCGGGGCTACCTGGTGGGTTTGACATCCAGGAAGGACGTCGCTTCAGGTCTGCTGGCTGCGCCGGCAACGGCACTCTATGAACGCTTCCTGAAACTGGACATGATGGGCCTGCTGGCCATTGCGGTCGGCGCGGGCCAGCGCAGCGCCACCTACGCCAGGCAGTACGCAGGGATTCGCCGCCAGGGCGGCAAGTTCATCGCTCAACACCCTGCAGTCCAGCAAATGCTGGGCGAGATCGAGATGGCGCTCGGCCAGGCCAAGGCCATGTTGCAGCAATTGGCACGACCGGTGGATGAGCTGTCCCTGGGTGCCGTGGCTGGCGTGCGCGGCCTGGTGCAGGCCAGCCTGTGCCAGGCGGCCAACCAGTCGGTGCAGGTGCATGGCGGGATAGGTTACATGCGCGATGCCGGTCCCGAGAAAATTGTACGTACCCAGAACATGCTGCGGCTACAGGCGGGCGGCCTGCGCGAAGTGCCGTTGCTGCTGGCAGCACTCCAAGGAGGTCAGGCATGAGCGCCCTCCATCATCTCGACGGTCATCTGTCCTATGACAATCTTTTATCGCCACAGCACAAATATCGTGACTTGCCCTTGGCTGCCAGGATCTTCGCCGATGCCAGCCTGGATGACCTGTGGCAAGGCGATACGGCGCGCCTGCCGGGTGGTCTGGCGCGCCTGCGCCGGCAGGCGCGCAGCTTCGCGCAGCAGTATCTGGAGCCGCTCTCGGCAGACCTGGACTTGGCCGCGCATCTGGCGCCCGACCAGTGCCATCCGCAGGTCCGGCAATTGCTGGTGCAGGCCGGCAAGGCTGGCTGGCTCAGCTATTTCTTGCCCAAGCCACTGGGCAGCCTGTCCTGGAGCGCCGCCTTGCAGCCACCGATCTGGGCTTGCAGCTTGGTGGTGGAAGAATTCAGCCGCGCCTGCGGTGGGCTCATGCTGCTGTTGTCGGCACATCATCTGGGGTGTATGCCCTTGCTGATGTCCGGCAACCTGTCGGTGATCAAGGATTTTTTGTTGCCGGTCTATCGCAGCAACCAGCAAGGCGATCCACATCTGGTGGCCTTCGCCATCACCGAACCGCAGGCCGGGTCCGATGTGGAAGAGGGGCATGGTGCTCAGCGCTACCGTCCTGGCGTGGTCGCCACGCCAGTGCAGGGAGGCTATCTGCTCAATGGTCGCAAGTGCTACATCAGCGGCGGCGACCTGGCCAGGTCGATGACGGTGTTCGCCGCTCTCAAGGGTGAGGACATGGCGTCGTGGACCTGCTTCTACGTCGATTGTGCCAGTCAGGGGGTACGCATTCCTCGCACTGAATTGAAGATGGGGATGCGGGCTTCCGGGGCTGCCGAGGTCGAGTTCGACAATGTCTTTTTGCCCAACGAGCGCATTGTGGGGGGCTTGCGCAAGGGCTGGGTGCTCAATCGCCTGACGCTCAATTCATCCCGCATTCCGGTGGCATCGATGGGGGTGGGATTTGCCCGCGCCGCCACCGAGACCGCCATCGAGTTTGCCCGCCGTTACACCTTGGCTGGCAAGGCGCTCATCCATTACCAGGAGGTCCAACTGCATCTGGCCACCATGGTGGCCGAGACCCGTGCCATCCGCAGCCTGGTCTGGCAGGAGGCGCGTCATGCTCGCAAACCGCGCCAGTTGCACGCGTCGCTGTGCAAGTTCCAGGCGACCGATCGGGCCCAGCATGTCTGTGAAATGGCCATGGATTTGCTGGCCGACCACGGGGCTCTGCACGAGCAGCGCATCGAACGGATTTTTCGCGACGTGCGACTCACCCGCATCTTCGAAGGGACCAACCAGATCAATCGTTTGTCCTTGATCGAAGACTGGCAGGGGCAGCTTCTCGATAACGCAAACCAAGTGGGAGTGTGAGGCATGAACAAGTGGGATAGCGATCCGTTCTTCCAGTATCCACGCAACAGTGTCAGCAGTTCCGAGGGGGAGGTTCTCATGCCCATCCTCTACTACGACGCCTCGCAGATGATGGCCTTCTTCTGGGTCGATTGTGCCAAGGCCCAGGCTTTGCTCAGCGAAGGGCTGGAGGTGGTCCGTTTCGGTGACAAGACATTGGTGGCGCTGGCTTTCTATGCATATCGCGACAGTTCCATCGGCAGCTATAACGAGGTCGGAACCGCTATCGCCTGCGTTCCGGCAGGCCACGCGCAACCGCGGTTCCCGTTGCTGTCGTTGATGCGTTCGCTGGACAAGGGCATCGTCGGTTTCAACGTGATCGACCTGCCGGTGACTACGGCGGCAGCGTGTGCTGCGGGACGGGATATCTGGAGCTATCCGAAGTTCGTTACGCCGATCGACTTCAGCCTACAGGCCGGACGATTCCAGGGCGTGGTCCGCGATCCTGAGGGTGCCGATCCGATCTGCACGCTGTCCGGGGCGGTAGGGGCTGGGGTGGGCGCGCCATTGATCAATCTGATCCTGTATTCCCGGCATCGCGACACCATGTTGCGTACCCTGGTCAATATCCGCGCCAGAGGCCGCATGTGTCTGCCGGGTTCGGTGCGTCTGCAGATCGGCGCCGGGGCGCATCGCATGGCTGCTAACCTGCGGGCGCTGGGTCTGCAGGATGCCAGGCCGGCCTTCCTGGCCAGCACCCACGGCCTGCAGTTGCGGCTCAATTCCGGTGCGGTGCTGCCATGAGGCCGCATGAGCCCATCGATACCGAGTCGCCTGCCGCCGTGAAAGCCTGGTTGCAGGCCGCGTTCGCTGCTCAGCAGTCGGCGTTTCGCAGAGATCCCAATCCATCGGCTGCGCAACGCCGTAAACATCTGCACGCCATCAAGCGGCAACTGAGTCGTTACCAGGATGTGCTGGCCGAGGCCATGAGTGCCGACTTTGGTTTTCGTGCTGCCACGGAATCGAAGATGTTCGACCTGCTGGGTTCCACGCTGGAGTTGAATCACCTCATCTCCCATGTCGGGAAATGGATGAAGCCCTCCCGCCGCCGTCCCGAATTGCTGTTCATCTCCAATTCGCTGGAGGTCGTCTACCAGCCCAAAGGTGTGGTCGGCGTGATCGTGCCGTGGAACTTTCCGATCTACCTGGCCATCGGCCCGCTGGCCGCCGCCATCGCCGCCGGCAACCGGGTCATGCTCAAGATGCCGGAAGCGGCATCGGCCACGGGCCGCACGCTGGCACGCATGTTGGCCGAGATCTTCGATGAGACGCAGGTCATGGTGGTCTACCAGAAACTGCCGGCCTACGATCTGTTCAGTTCCCTGCCGTTCAATCACATCGTCTTTACCGGTTCTCCCTCGGTGGGCAAGACCATCATGCGGGCGGCGGCGGAGCACCTGACTCCGGTGACGCTGGAATTGGGCGGCAAATCACCGGCGGTGATCGGGGCCGATTACGAGATCGCCGACGCCGCGCGCCGCATCGCCCACGGCAAGATCAGCAATGCCGGCCAGATCTGCGTCTGCCCTGACTATGCACTGGTGCCTGCGGCCAAGGTGGAAGCATTCGTGGCCGAACTCCAGGTGGCCTTCACGCGCATGATCGGGGCGCATTACGCTAGCAGTCCCGATTACACCTCCGTGGTGAACCTCAAGCAGCACCGTCGCCTGATGGAAATGCTGGATGATGCCCGCGCCAAGGGGGCGGTGATTCGCACCTGCGCATCTTATGAGCGTGAGCGCGATGGTTGTCGTATGCCCTTGCACATCGTCACGCGGTGTACGCCCGGGATGTTGCTGATGCAGGAAGAAATCTTCGGGCCGGTGTTGCCGGTACTGGGCTACCACACGCTCGAAGAGGCCATCGAGCATATCGCGGCAGCTGCGCGCCCGCTGGCCTTGTACTGTTTTTCTCATGATGCGTCGGAACAGCAGCGCTTGCTCAGGAGTACTCATTCGGGCGGCGTCACCATCAATGACTGGGGTTGGCATGTGGTCAATCATGACGCGCCCTTTGGGGGCGTCGGCAATTCCGGCATGGGAACCTATCATGGCCAGGAAGGTTTTCGTGAGCTTTCCCATGCCAGGACCGTATTCAAGCGCCGCCGCTTGTTTCCCACGCAATTGTTCCATCCACCCTATGGGAAGCTGGTGCAGCGCCTGGCGCTGGGCTTTTTCCTCGGCCGGCCCGAGCCTGCCTTGCGCGCCGAAGAGGAGCAGCACAGTGGCGATGCAGGCGAAGCGGCGAATGTCTGATGAGGGGCATCTCTGATAGCTGAAAATTGCTCATCCCGTGTCGCGCCCCTGTTTGTTATAGTGAAAACCTCTTTTGCATCCGTGCAGGCTGTTTGCCGCCAGCGGGTGCAATGCGTATTCATGACATCACGGAGGAGTACAGAGGATGACCACACCCCAACGTATCGCGCTGGTGACCGGCGCAGGTTCCGGCATCGGCCGGCAGATCACCCTGGCGCTGCTGCGTGAAGGCTATGGCGTAGCCCTGGCCGGGCGTCGCCTGGAGGCGCTGGAAGAGACCGTCAAGCTGGCCGGCGAGCATGGGGGCAACGCACTGGCGGTATCGGCCGATGTGACCGATCCGGTCTCGGTGAAGCAATTGTTTGCAAAGACCCGCGAACGTTTCGGGCGCCTGGACCTGCTGTTCAACAATGCCGGCATCTTTGCGCCGCCGGTGTCGCTGGAAGAGTTGAGTGTGGAGCAGTGGAAGGCGGCGGTGGACATCAACCTCACGGGCGTGTTCCTGTGCACGCAGGAAGCCTTCCGCATCATGAAGGAGCAATCGCCGCGGGGTGGGCGCATCATCAACAACGGTTCCATCTCGGCTCACGCACCGCGGCCGTTCTCGGCCTCCTACACCGCGACCAAACATGCCATCACGGGCCTGACCAAGGCCACTTCGCTCGATGGCCGCGCCTATGACATCGCCTGCGGCCAGATCGACATCGGCAATGCGTCCACCGACATGACCACGCTCATGAAGAAGGGCACCTTGCAGGCCGATGGCTCGACCAAGGTCGAACCGACCATGGATGCCGAACACGTGGCTCGTGCGATTCTCTACATGGATAGCTTGCCGCTGGAGGCCAATGTGCAGTTCATGACGGTGATGGCGACCAAGATGCCGTATATCGGGCGCGGTTGAGTCATCCGCTCATCCATGAAAAACGCGCCGTCAGGAAACCTGCGGCGCGTTTCTTATGGCGACCAGATCGTGGACGATCAGTCCGATCCAGCCTTCATGCCCTGCCACTCCGGTGTCAACTGCAGGGACATCCCGAACATGTCCAGCACGCGCCCCAGCGTGTGATCGACCATCTCTTCCATCGAGGCCGGCCGTTGATAGAAGCCGGGCAACGGCGGAAAGATCACGCCACCCATTTCAGTGACGGCGGTCATGTTGCGCAGGTGAGCCAGGTTGAAGGGGGTTTCGCGCACCATCAGGACCAGGCGGCGGCGTTCCTTCAAGACCACGTCGGCCGCGCGGGTGATGAGGTTGTCGGAAAGGCCGTGCGCCACGGCGGCCAGGGTCTTCATGGAGCAGGGCGCCACCACCATGCCGGTGGAGGCAAACGAGCCACTTGCGATGCAGGCGCCGACGTCCCGCACGTTGTGGACCACGTCGGCCAGCGCTTCGATATCCTTGCGTCGCATGTCCAGCTCCTGGTGCAGGGTGAGCACGCCGGCTTCGGAGATCATCAGATGGGTTTGCACCTGGCCATGTTTGCGCAGGTGCTCCAGCAGCCGCACGCCATAGATGGCACCGGTGGCGCCGGTGATGGCGACAATCAGGCGCTGGCGGGGCTGGCTGGAAACAGGATTCACGAGATGAACACCCGGTCAGGCGGCAATCAGCCCTTGATCAGGGTCTGCAGTTCGCCCGAGGCGTACATCTCGCTCATGATGTCGGAGCCGCCGATGAATTCGCCCTTCACGTAGAGCTGGGGAATGGTCGGCCAGTTCGAGTATTCCTTGATGCCCTGGCGCACGTCCGGGCTTTCCAGCACATTGACGGTGACGATGTTCTCGGCGCCGCTGGCCTTGAGCAACTGGATGGCCTTGCCGGAAAAGCCGCATTGCGGGAATTGCGCAGTGCCCTTCATGAACAGCACCACAGGGTTTTGGGTCACGGTTTCTTTGATCCAGGATTGGACGTCGCTCATGGCTATGCCTTTAAAAATGGGATTGCCGACATTATAGGGAAAAGCCGGCGTATGCGTTGGGAACGGCTGCTCATCGTGCCGTCCGCGCTGGGTCTTTTATTGCATTTCGGAAATGATTTATATGATATGCAAGTCCGGCCCGGCAATGAAAAAGGGCGCTTGCGCGCCCCTTCCTCATGAGATTCCGATCCGCCGTCTCAGCGTCACTTCATGATGCGAGTCAGCCGATCGAAGTGGTCCGTCGCTTATGCCGCTCCGGCCACCGCATCAGCCGGCGTTTCGTCCGGCAGCCGCTTGGCCATGGAGTGGTGTTCCTGCAGCCGGTCCTTGTGCTTGATGACCTGGCGATCGAGCTTGTCGATCAGCGCATCGATGGCTGCGTAGAGGTCGTGTGCAATGCTTTCTGCATGTAGATCCTTCCCCTTGATGTGGACGTTGATTTCCGCTTTTTGGCGCTTTTCCTTTTCTGTGAGTTTATCTACGCTCAGGATCACGCTGACGTCGATCACGTTGTCGAAATGGCGCTTGATACGCGAGAGCTTGCTTTGCACGTATTCCCGGATGGCGGGGGTCAGTTCGAGGTGGTGTCCACTGATGGTCAGATTCATACAAGACTCCTATCGTGAAGTCACTGGAGGTTCGTGCAATCGATCCTTGCTGCAGCTATACCACGGGCACGGTCTTCGTGTCGGATGGCATGGGCACCAGCGGGGATGCTTGCCTGAACACAGCAACGGTACTGCAGAAAAACTGAGGAAAAACTCAGAGGGACTTACGGAGATTGACTGGCGGAATCTTCAACACTTCGCGGTATTTGGCGACTGTGCGTCGCGCGACCACCATGCCTTGTTCTGCCAGCATATCCGCAATCTTGCTATCGGATAATGGGGTCTGCGGGTTCTCGGCTCCTATCAACTGTTTGATCAGCGCCCGTATCGCGGTGGAGGAAGCTTCACCTCCGGTTTCAGTTGCGACGTGGCTACCGAAGAAGTACTTCAACTCGAACATGCCGTGCGGCGTGAGCATGTATTTCTGAGTTGTCACGCGAGAGATGGTGCTCTCGTGTAGACCCAGTGTATCAGCAATTTCACGCAGCACAAGGGGTCGCATTGCCACTGCCCCATGTGAAAAGAAGTTTCTTTGACGCTCCACAATAGCCTGTGCGACCCGCAAAATGGTATCGAAACGTTGCCGCATGTTCTTGATGAGCCACTTGGCTTCCTGCAACTGCGAAGAAAGCGAGCCCTCGCCCTTGGCCTGCTTGAGCGCGCTGGCATACATGGCGTTGACGCGCAGCTTGGGCATGACCTCATGGTTGAGCATGACCTGCCAACCGTTCTTTGTTTGTTTGACAATCACGTCCGGCACCACGTAGTCCGAGACATCACGTGCAAATTCCGCCCCCGGATGCGGACGACATTGACGGATGACGGCCTGCGCTTCGCGCAGGTCTTCGTCGTCGCAATCGAGGGCCTTCTTGATCTTGTTGAAGTCGCGTTGGGCAAACAGCGGCAGGTAGTCTTCCACGATGCGCAGCGCCAGCTTGCGCGTGACGAAGGCAATCTTGGGCAGGCGCCGGATCTGCAGCGCCAGGCATTCGCCGGCATTGCGCGCACCGACACCGGCCGGGTCCAGGCTCTGCAGCAGCTTCAGCGAGATCGACAGTTCTTCCAGGTCGATGCCCAGTTCTTCCGGCAGGCGCGCCAGGATCTCTTCCAGCGGCTCTTCCAGATAGCCACTTTCGTCAAGCGCATCAGTGAGCAGCTCCAGCAGGGCGCGGTCGCGCTGGGTGCGCGCGGTCACGCGGATCTGTTCGAGCAGGTGTTCGCGCAGGGTCAGTTCATGCGCTTCCAGTTGCGGTCGGGCATCCTCGTCCTCGGGCGACTTGCCGCTGCGTGCCACGTCGTCGAAGCTCCAGTCGGATTCACCGGTCACGCCGGTATCGGGACTGTTGTCCTGATACTCGAAGCTGGATTCGCCATCGACCGCGGCGGGGGCGGTGTCGCCACTGTTGTCGCCACCGGTCTCGGCCACGCCGCTGGAAGGCGAGGCCGAGACGGCGCCATCGGCCAAGAGGCGCACCGAATTGTCCAGCGCATCATCAAGGCGTTCCAGCAGGGGATTGTCGGAGAGGATCTGTTCCAGTTCCTGGTGCAGTTCCAGCGTCGACAGTTGCAGCAGTCTGATCGACTGCTGCAGTTGCGGCGTCAATGCGAGGTGCTGCGAGGTTCGTAACTGGAGCGACTGTTTCATCTTTCTTTCGGGAAGCGGCGTGGCCCGCTGGTTGCAATACCGTTGTGCTTGTGTGCGTGTTGCTTACATGCGGAAGTGTTCGCCCAGGTAGACCCGGCGCACCGACTCGTTGGCGATGATCTCTTCTGGATTGCCGCTGGCCAGCACCGTGCCCTGGTTGATGATGTAGGCACGATCACAGATGCCCAGCGTTTCGCGCACGTTGTGGTCGGTGATGAGCACGCCGATGCCGCGTTCCTTGAGGAAACGCACGATGCGCTGGATCTCGATCACGGCAATCGGGTCGATACCGGCAAAGGGTTCGTCCAGCAGCACGAAGCGCGGATCGGTGGCCAGTGCGCGGGCGATTTCCACACGGCGGCGTTCGCCCCCGGACAGGGACAGTGCCTGGCTCTCGCGC
>NZ_BADI01000038.1:0-4270 GCF_000333555.1 Herbaspirillum sp. B65
CAGACCGAAAGGCCCTGTTCCCGGAATCGGCACCGTATATGGATTTCCTGATGCGCAACTACAAGAAGGGATTGAGCAAATGAGCTTGAGCAAATTCAAGGCGCTGGGCGCCCTGCTGCTGGTACTGCTGGCCTCCGGCTGCGCCACCCAGAAAAAATCGTATGACTATGCCGAGTACAAGGCCGCGCGTCCGGCCTCGATCCTGGTACTGCCGCCGATGAACAGTTCTTCCGAAGTGATCGCACCCTATGGCATGTTGGCGCAAGCCACGCTGCCGCTGGCCGAATCGGGTTACTACGTGATCCCGGTGTCGCTGGCCGCCGAGACCTTCAAGCAGAACGGCCTGGCCAACGCTGCCGACATCCACGAGGTGCCGGTCAAGAAGCTGCACGAGATCTTCGGCGCCGATGCGGCGCTGTACATCAACATCACCGACTATGGCACCTCCTACAAGGTGGTGCAGAGCGACACGGTGGTGGCCGCAGAAGCCAAGCTGATCGACCTGCGCTCGGGCAAGACGCTGTGGCAGGGCTCGGCCAGCGCCTCCAGTGCCGAACAGCGGCAGAGCCAGAGCAATGGCTTGCTGGGCGTGCTGATCTCGGCGGTGGTCAACCAGATCATCAGTACCACCACCGACGCCAGCTACAAGATGGCAGCCGTCACCAGCAATCGTCTGCTGCGTGCCGGTGGCAACAATGGCCTGCTGTACGGCCCGCGTTCGCCGCAATACCAGAAGGACTGAGCCGACAGTCCGGCAGCAAGACCATGACGTGATGCAAAACAGAACGCCGCTGCGGGCAAGCCTCGCAGCGGCGTTTTTTCGTCTCAGGTGCCTGCCAGTTGGTACTTGCGGATCTTGTCGTAGAGCGTCTTCCTGGGAATCCCCAGCCGCTCGGCCGCCAGCGCCACGCTACCCTCGCTATCCTTGAGGGCAGCGGCAATCAGTCCCGCCTCGAATTGCTCCACCTGCTCCGGCAGCGGCAAGGCCGGCTGCGCCCCGACGGGCAAGCCAGTGCCAGCCATCTGCTCCACCCCCAGCACCCAGCGGTCGGCGAAGTTGCGCAATTCGCGCACGTTGCCGGGCCACTCGCGTTGCTGCCATTGCTGCATCTGCGCCGCCGTCCAGGGCGGTACCTCGCGCCGGTAGCGCACTGCGGCGGCCTGGCAGAAATACGCCAGCAACAAGGGAATGTCACTGCTGCGCTGGTGCAGCGCCGGCAGGTCGATGGCGACCACGCCGATGCGGTAATACAGGTCTTCCCGGAACTGCCCCTGGCCCGAAAGCTTCAACAGGTCAGCCTTGCTGGCGGCCACCACGCGGCAATCGATGGCCACCGATTCATTACCGCCCAGCCGCTCCAGCCGGCGCTCCTGCAGCACCCGCAAGAGCTTGACCTGCAAGGCCAGCGGCATACTCTCGATTTCATCCAGGAACAGCGTGCCGCCGTGCGCATATTCCAGCTTGCCGATGCGGCGTTTCTGGGCGCCGGTGAAGGCGCCGGCTTCATGGCCGAAGATTTCACTTTCGAACACCGTCTCCGGCAGCGCCCCGCAATTCAAGGCCACGAACGGCCCTTTGCGGCCACTGGCGGCGTGCAATTGGCGCGCCACCACTTCCTTGCCGCTGCCGGTCTGGCCATTGATGAGGACATCGACATCGGTCGGCCCCAGGCTACGGATGAGGGTGCGCACGCGCTCGATGGGCGGTGACTGGCCCACCAGCGGTGGCAGCTCCGGGTCTTGTGCCCAGGCTTCGCGCAGGCGGCGGTTTTCCAGTACCAGGCTGCGCTTTTCCTGGGCGCGCAAGGCGATCTCGAGCAGGCTGTCGGAGCCGAAGGGCTTTTCCACGAAATCGTAGGCGCCGGCGCGCATGGCCTCCACCGCCATGCCGACGTCGCCATGGCCGGTGACCACGATCACCGGCAAGTCGGCATCGATGGCCACCACATGGGCCAGCACCTGCAAACCCGACCAGCCAGGCAAGCGCACATCGGTCACCAGCACGCCCGGAAAATCCCGGGTCAACAGCGGCAAGGCCTCTTCTGCACTGGCGCAGGCGGTCACCGTGAACCCTTCCAGTTCCAATGCCTGGGCGGTGGCGCGGCGCACCGCCTGTTCATCTTCGATCAGGATGGCGCTGGGGGCAGCGGCGGGTGTATCCATCAATTCTCCGTCTTCAACAGCGGCAGGCGCACCACGAATTCGGCGCCTCCTTGTTCATGATTATGCGCGCTCAACTGACCATTCATGGCTTGCACGATGGAGGAGGAAATCGCCAGCCCCAACCCTAGCCCCTTGCTGGACGACTTGGTTGTAAAGAAGGGTTCGAACAGGTGCGGCGCCACTTCGTCGGCAATGCCGGGGCCCGAGTCGCGGATGCTCACCAGCGCCTGCTGGCGGAGCGGATCGGCTTGCAGCAACACGCAGATGCACTTGCGCGGCGCCTCTTCCACCGCATCCAGGGCATTGCGCAAGAGGTTGATGAGCACCTGCTCGGTGCGCACGGCGTCACCCATGACCAGCACGGCCGGCTCGCCCTCGATGCGCACTTGCACGCCCTGCTTCTGAAAGTCGCTGGACAGCAGCAGCACCGAGGCCTCGATGGACTGGCGCAGGTCGACCGCGGCCACCGCCTCGCCACTCTTGCGGGCAAAGCCCTTCAACTGGCCGATGATCTTGCCCATGCTGGCGCTGGCGTGGCTGATGTGTTCCAGGTTCTCGGCCACCTGCACCGTCTGGCCACGCGCCAGGAACTTGAGCGAATTGTCGGCAAAGGCGCGGATGGCCGCCAGCGGCTGGTTCAGTTCATGCGTCACGCCGGCTGCCATCTGGCCCAGCATGGCCAGCTTGCCGGCCTGCACCAGCTCGTTCTGGGTGGTGCGCAGCAGGCTTTCGGTCTGCTGCAACTTGGCATACTTGGCGGCGATGGCCTGGTTGGCGGCGGTCAGTTCTTCGGTGCGCTGGGCGATTTTCTGGTCCAGCTCCTGGGCGGCGCGGCGCAGTGCATCGCGCGAGGCCAGCCGCTCCTGCAGGCGACGCCGGTGCTGGTACCAGGCCAACAGCGAAATGGCCAGCGCCAGCATGAACAAGGCCGCCGCCAGCGCCCACAGCAGGGCCGTGCGCTGCATCTGCGCCTGCGAGGGAAACAGCATCAATTGCCAGCCCAGCCGCCCCACTGGCCGCGAGACGTGCGTCCCGAAGCCACGCTGCAAGGCCGCAGGCAAGGCCGACACCGGGGTGATGGGCAGGTCCGCATATTGATGGGTGCCCTCCAGCTCACGCTGCACCGGCGCGCTCAGGGCTTGCAGGCTGTGGTACTTCCACTCGGGACGATTGCTCAGGAACACCACGCCGCCGGCATCGGTGAGCGTGATCGGATCGCTGCTGCTGCGCCAGGTGTGTTCGAACTCGGCCAGATCGACCTTGACCACCATCACGCCGATGGGCAAGTCGCCCTCGGCCTGGTCCTGACGGCGGTAGATCGGCTGGGCGATGAAATAGCCCGGTTCGCTGGAGATATTGCCGATGCCATAGAAACGCCCGGCCCGGCCCTGGATCGCCTCGCGGAAATAAGGCCGGAAACCGAAATCGCGGCCAACGAAACTGAATTCATCATCCCAGTTGCTGGAAGCCAGCGTCAGTCCGTGGCGATTGAGCATGAAGATATTGACCGCCCGCGATTGCTGCTGGATGGTCTTGAAGGCGCGATTGAGGCGGTCCACCGCCAGCGCATCCTCAGGATGCTGCAAGACCTGGCGCACATCGGACTGGAAGCCCAGTGCGAAAGGCAGGGCTTCATACTTCTGCAGGCTCGATTCCAGGTCCAATGCGGCGATCTGCAATTGCGCCGCACCCTGGGCCTGCTGGTCGACCTCGGCCCGGCCCAGGGCCAGGCGATAGGTGAGGCCGCACACCAGCAAGGTGGTGGCAACCAATACCGTCAGGATCAGCAGATTACGTCGGACTCTCATGCATTCTTGGGAATCAAAGCAACGCGGCGCCCCGCAGGGCGCCGCGCAGAAGGCATCATGATAACGCGAGCGGCAAGGCCGGCGCGTCCTGTTGCCACAGCACCGGATCAAGCGGGCTTGTGCAGCTTGCCGCCCTCCAGCTCGTCGTGGGCCTCATCGGGGTTCATGGCGACATCGCCCTTGAGGTGACCATCACGCTGCGGGTCGGGCATCCGCAGGCTGATGATCAGTGCCACCAGGCACAGGGCGCTCACGTACCAGTAGAAGCCGATTCCACCCCGACCGACTTTCACGACAGC